>NZ_DJGW01000072.1:1911-3904 GCF_002432845.1 Sphaerochaeta sp. UBA5836 | reverse complement strand
TCGGTTGCCATAAGCACCGTCCTGATCGCAAGCCTTACCGGATACGGGCTTGCAAAGTTCCGGTTCCGCGGCCGCAACACGGTGTTCATGATGATCATGGCCACCATGATGATTCCCTTTGAAGCCATCATGATCCCCCTATACATGGTGGTCATGACGCTGCGGATCCAGAACTCCTACATAGGCTTGATCCTTCCATTTTTGGTCAGTGCTTTCGGGGTGTTCCAGATGAAGCAGTTCTTGACCACCTTCCCGACCGAGTTCCTTGACGCGGCACGTGTGGACGGGATGGGGGAGTTCGGAATCTACTGGCGCATCGTCCTTCCCAACTGCAAGCCGGTCATCGCCACGCTGGCCATCCTCTCGTTCCGAAGCCAGTGGGACAACCTCTTGTGGCCGCTCTTGGTAAGCCAGAGCGACAAGATGAAGACCATTCCCCAGTACATCTCCTCGTTCGCGCTCGAGCGCAGCACCGATGAGGGGGCGATGATGGCTGCCGCCTTGCTTGCGTCGATCCCGATGTTCATCCTCTTCATGTCCCTGACCAAGTATTTCATCGGGGGCTCGGCCATCTACGAATCAAGAAAGGGATAAGCATGTACGACAGACTCTGCACCGATTTGTGTGCCTCCCATCCAGCCCAAGCGGTGCTTGCCGCCTATGCCGATCGCTTGGACCGATTTCCGCTGGAGCACTGCCGCTCTGCCATGGGCCGCTATCTGCTGGTCACCGACAAAGCGGACAGCATGGAGGAAGCCCAGCGGCTGGGCATGGGTTCAGTTCTCGCCGATGAACAATTCGGCACTCACTCCTTGCTGCCCCATCTGGCCTGGGTGGACTCGCCAATCCCCGATTCCTGTTCGCTGTTTCTCTTCGATATGGGAAATGTCGTCGTAAAGAACATTACGATGCTGGGCAAGATTGCCAGGGGTTATCGTCTCGACCGTGAGGAGTTCTTTGCAGACTACCTGCACTATGAATTCCCTCTGATGGAGGGAGTTCTCAGGAGCGCAGAGTATTGGGCTCATGTGAAAGATGTGTTTGGGGTGGAGGTTGAAGGCGACCCGTTCTTCGACGCTTTCGAACCGGTTTTCAACGATGAGGTCGTCACGGTGATAGGAGCATTGCGCAAAGCCGGAAAGCGGGTGGTATGTGCTTCGAACACCATCGAAGCGCACTGGAGAATTCTTGAATCGATGGGAGCCCTCGACCTGTTCGACGAGGTGTACGCCTCGCATCTGATGCGCACCACAAAGCCTTCAAGGAACTTCTTTGAGAAGATCCTGCATCGTGAAGGCTGCTCCATTGCAGATGCCTATTTCGTCGATGACCATGAACCGAACATCCAGCGTGCCCGAGGGTTCGGCCTTGCAAGCCTGCTCTATGCAGACAAAGCGGGAAGGACTGCTTCCGAACGCCTGGCCTCGGCTTTCTCCTCTGTATTATAGGGCGCCCAGCTCGTCTCGGAACTGCGTCGGAGTCTTGGTTGTGAAGCGCTTGAATATCTTGGCGAAATAGCCTGGGGTGGGGAAGCCGCAGCTGGTTGCAATCTCTCCGATGTTCTTCTTCGGATCCTTCATCAGCTCAACCGACTTGTTCACCCTCCATGCATTGAGGTACTGCAGGAAGTTGAGCCCCGTCACCTCCTTGAACAGGCGTGAGAGGTGGCTTTCGGACAGTTCAAGATAGGAAGCAGCCTCCTGCAACCCGACCGGGTTTGCATAGTTGTCGGCGATGAATGCGATGGTGGCATCGATGACATGGTTGTTCACGTTGCGCGGAAGAGCGATCAACTCGCCGGCTGTGCTTGAACCTTTTTTCAGCTGCTCGAAATCCTTGTCCTCTTCCTGGATCTTCTTCACCAAGGAGGCAAGCGTCTCTTCCAGCTCCTCGTCATCGATGGGTTTGAGCAGGTAGTCGAACACCCCCAGCCGTATGGCCTGCTTCATATAGTTGAAGTCGGTATGGCCGGTCAGGATGATGGCATGGTTGA
>NZ_DJGW01000072.1:0-1854 GCF_002432845.1 Sphaerochaeta sp. UBA5836 | reverse complement strand
GACGATATCCGGTTCGACCCGTTTGATCAGCTGTTCCCCCTCCATGCCGTCGGCGGCGGTCCCCACCAGTTCCAAGCCCAGCAGTTCCCAGCGGATAGAGGATACAATTTCCTCACGGACGATTTGCTCATCTTCTACAAATACTACGCTATAGCTCATTGTCTATTTCCTCTCTTGTATGTCGTCAGGGAAGGACATGCTCACCGTCGTACCTTCTCCTACCTTGCTGGTCAGCGAGAAGGTCATCTGCTTACCGTAGGTAAGGAACAATCTTCTATATACATTGTATACACCAACGTGTGTCGAGTTGGCAAGTTCATCGAGGTTCTCCGGCAGCGTTCCTGGTGGAAATCCTACGCCGTTGTCCTCTATGGTGATGAAAATGCGTCCGGAGAGCTTGACGGCCCGCACAGAAAGCTTCCACTCGCCGACCTTCGGCTCAAGACCGTGGATGATGGCATTCTCCACCAGCGGCTGAATGATCAACTTGGGTGTCTTGACAGCGGCGCAGCCGGGGTCGAGGTAGGTCTGCACTTTCAGCTTTGAGCCGAACCGCAGTTGTTGGATGGTCAGGTAGGAGTCGATCAGGGCCATGCTCTCTTCAAGGGTGCATTGGCTCTCATGGTTGTCGATCGAGGAGCGAAGCAGCTTGCCCAGCTTGACCGTGATGGTGTAGATGTCTTGTTCTCCATGCAGTCGTGCAAGGGCCTTGATGGTGTTCAGCGTATTGAACAGGAAGTGAGGATTCATCTGGCTTTCCAGGGCCTTGCGCTCGGCTTCGCTGAGTTTTTCCTGCTCCTCACGGGTGAGCTCGAGCAGACTGACAATCTGCTTGACCATGATGTTGAAGGAGTGTTCAAGCTGGGCGAACTCCCAAATCCTGCTCTTGACCTCCTTGGTCTGCAGGTTTCCCCGTTCCACTTCTCCCATGCGAAAGGCGAGGTTGCGGATCGGCCCGGCGATGGAGCGTGAGAACAAGAAGGACAGCCCCATCGCCAAAACGGTACCCACCGCCATGGTAAGGCCGAATGCATAGAGCAGGCGGTCCATGCTCTCCTGGAAAGGTGCGGCACTGACACTTCCCGCCAGGTGCAATGCAGTGCCCTGCACAGCGGTAATGGAGACGATCGAAGTGCCGGTGTGCATCGTTCTTCTCGAGTAATCACCCTTGAGTTGGGAAAGGGAAGGGAATTTGTCGAAGGTTCCGAAACGTTCGGTGTGCACCAGGCTGGTTGCATAAAAGTCCCGGTTGTCGACCAAGAGCACGTCGCTGAGCATGCGCTCGGTATTGACCAGGCTGCTGAGGGCTTCGGCGTAGATATCGATGACCAAATATCCAAGGTTCGTCCCTTCGTTGTCGTAAATCCTCCTGAGGATTGAGGCGACCACCTGCCTGCCGTTCTCCGCCATCCTATGGCCCCTGATGCTGATGATGCTGGCCGTCGGGGAGATGTTTGCATTCTGGCTGATGATCGAGTTCATATCCCAGTCGTTGCCGTGGTAACGCAGGTCATAGACATCGGGAAAGGTGTGGGTGCTGATCCTCACCCTGCCGGTATTGCTGACAATGTTTGCACTGGCAAGATAGGTATCCCCGCGCATGACACTGAACAGCAGCTGGTAGAGGTCCCTGCTCTCATTTGAGTTGGTTTCGAGCTTGTCCTCCTCCATGATGTGTACGACCAGGGGATTCGTCGAGAGTTGATATGCCTTGTGCCGATAGGCTTCCAGAACCGAGGAAACCTTGGCTGCATCGGCGGTGGTCAGGTTCATCGTTTGCTCGGATAGGTACCTCTCTTGGTTTCTTTCCCCAAGTAGTGCATAATACGCAGAAAAGAGGCCGAGCGGTACGAT
>NZ_DJGW01000104.1:9213-11069 GCF_002432845.1 Sphaerochaeta sp. UBA5836 | reverse complement strand
CTCCACCCGCTCTTTGGTGATCGTTTCCGGCTTGAGGAAATGACTCTTGCTTGCACGGGAATCAGGGGGGATGGTCCCCTCGAGGTAGCGGTCTGAAAGCAAGCCCTGGGCGAGGGGCGAGAAGCAGATGGCCCCCGCCTCGCCTTTCATCCCATCAAGAAGGTGGTCATCCTCGACCCAGCGGTCCAGCAGGGAGTAACGGACCTGGTTCAACACGCAAGGACAGCCAAGCTCTTTCAAAAGGGCAATGGCCTTCACGGCCTCCGCTCTATGGTAGTTGGAGATTCCTACATACAACGCCTTTCCCTGCCTTACCAGCTGGGCAAGGGCTCCCATCGTCTCCTCAAGCGGGGTATTGGGATCGGGACGATGGTGATAGAAAATATCCACATACTCAAGGCCCATGCGCTTCAGGCTTGCATCACAGCTGGCGATCAGATACTTGCGGCTTCCCCAATCCCCGTAGGGACCGGGCCACATGTAATAGCCTGCCTTGGTGGAAATAAGCATCTCATCGCGATAGGCGCCGAACTGCTCCGAGAGCATTCTCCCAAACCTGGCTTCGGCACTGCCGGCCGGAGGCCCATAGTTGTTGGCAAGGTCGAAATGGGTTATCCCATGATCGAATGCGGTGGCGATCATCTGACGGCATACTGCATCGTCAACGCCGTCACCAAAGTTGTGCCAAAGGCCCAACGAGAGAACAGGAAGTTTCAAACCACTGTGTCCTGCATAGCGGTACTGCATACCATCATAACGTGTCTGTGCTGCTGTATAGGTGTTCATAGCTACACTATACAACACACAAAGGTGTGGTCAAAGCAATTTTTCCTGTGCTATAGTCGGAACATGCAAACTCTTATGGACACATTCCTTGATTTGGTTGCCTTCGATTCACCCTCCTTCGAGGAGCAGAAGATTTCCTTGTTGCTCGAGCATGCACTGCTTGGGGCAGGACTGAGCACCGACTATGACGAAGCGGGAAATCTCTACGGCTATCTAATGGGAGAGGGCCCTACCATCCTGCTCAACGCCCATATGGATACGGTCGAGCTGGCACGAGGGGCGAAGGCGGTCATCGAGAACGGAGTCATCAAAACCGATGGGACGACAGCACTCGGGGCGGATGACAAGGCAGCCGTCGCGGCCATCCTTACCGCCTTGCGGACGATCAAGGAGAAGCAGCTTGCTCATCCGAACCTCGTCATTCTCTTCACCACCGCCGAGGAACAGGGCCTGCTCGGAGCCAAGCGGCTTGAGATCGACAAGCTCTCAGCCGTACAGTACGGCTTCACCTTTGATGCTTCACAGTGTGTGGGTCTGGCCGTCACGGCCGCTCCCTCCTACGACAAAATCGAGGCCGTTTTCCATGGAAAGGGAGCCCATGCCGGCTTCAAACCCGAAAGCGGCATCAGCGCCATCCAGATGGCCAGTGATGCAATAAGTGCCATGCCGCTGCTACGCATCGACAGCGAGACCACCGCCAACGTCGGCTCCTTCATAGCCCCCGGGGCAAAGAATATTGTCTGTGACAAGGCCCAGCTCGTCTTCGAGGCCCGCAGTTTGGACAATGCCAAGCTTAAGAAGCAGACCGACACCATGAAACAAGCTCTCCAGGATGCAGCCCAAAGGCATGGAGGGAGGGTTGAAATACAGCACGAACACCTCTATGAGGTCTATCACCATCACCACGACAGCCCTGTTCTGGCAACCTTCCGGCAAGCATGCACCAAGCTCGGCTTCCCCTACCGTGAAGAGCCCACGTTGGGCGGAAGCGATGCAAACATCCTCAATGAGCTTGGCATTCCCACCTTGGTGTGCAGCGTCGGCTACGAGGAGGCGCATACGACAAGCGA
>NZ_DJGW01000104.1:0-9054 GCF_002432845.1 Sphaerochaeta sp. UBA5836 | reverse complement strand
CCCTTTCGCTACTGCACGCCCGAGGAGGCCAAACCAGCCGACTTGATCATTCTTGCAACCAAGAACCATCACCTTGAAGATGCCATCGGATTGATGAGGTCCTCCATCGGACCTGATACTGCCATTCTCTCGTTGCTCAACGGCATCGAGAGTGAGCAGATCCTTGCAGCGGAGTTCGGCCAGGAGAAAGTGCTGTACAGCTTCGCCGTCGGACTGAACTCCACCCACACAGGCAATGCCATCACCTACACCGCCGAAGGACGCATCGTATTCGGGGAGAAGGACAACAAGGTCAGCAGACGGGTTACGGCGATCGCCGACCTCTTCGAGAAGGCAGGCATCTCCTATCTCGTACCCGAGGATATCCAGTTGGAGATGTGGAACAAGTTCATGCTCAACACAACCTACAATACGATCAGCAGCCTCCTGTATGCGACCTATGCAGACTTCGACCAGAGTGCGGTACTCGAGCTGGCTCATTTGATCTGCAAGGAAGTGCAGATGGTGGCAGCGAAGGAAGGAGTACTGCTTCCCGACTCCCTGATCGAGCAGAACCACAGAATCGTCTGCAGCCTCGGTTCGGAGGGGAAGACATCCATGTGTCAGGATATGGAGGCTGGAAGGAAAACTGAAAACGCCTGGTTCTGCGGGACTGTGATCAAGCTGGGCGAAAAACATGGCATAGCCACCCCGACATGCAAGGCATTATCGCTTTTGGTCCAGGCCAAGGAGCATATGCAGCTCAACGGCCAAGCTCGGCAAGGGCATTGACTTTTGCACTCTTGAGCTTGCTTGTCAGTTCAGTGAGTTTTTTGACATTGCAGTTGTTGCAGTAGACATGGAAGTCGGCATCCGAAGTCGGTACATTCTTGGCCATCTGCAACAACAGATGCTTCTCCAGTATTCTGACGGCAGGTACGTTGTACTTGCGGGCAAGCTCATCGCGGGCTAGGAAGAAGTGCTTCAAGAAGACCTTCTCTTCGCGGGACAGATACTTCCATGACGAGAACTTCGTCCACCCCGGTTTATCCGGTCCCTTGCTCTTTCCTGCCTGCTGCATCTCAAGAGCGACTTTCTCAGTCAGGCCTTTCTCTGCAACCTCTATATCGAGGATTTGTTTGAGCACCAAGAGGTGTTCGACATCTGAAAGGGCATACTCGATCTGGTCGTTCTTCAGCGGGCGTACAAGCCAGTTGGTCATCTGGTTCTTCTTCTTGCTGGAAAGATTGGGTTTGGCTGCTTCAGGAATATATCGTTCCACCAGACCGGTAAGGTTGCCGGTGTACCCAAGGGCAAGGGCGCATACGCGAATATCGTAGACACCTTCGAGCAGAATGTCATACTGCTTGCGCACCAAGGCGGAGTCGCTTGCACAGTCAAACATGACCTTCAAGACCGAACCATCCTCCAGGAAAGCCTTGAGGGCGTCTTTGGAGAGTGCAAAGGGGTCGACCAACGTATAGGCCGATCCATCAAACAGCTGAATAAGGCATAGGTGTTCCCCGTAGATATGCAGGTTGAATTCACCTTCAAAATCCATGGCAACAATGGTGATGCCCTTCTCTTTCCATTGGGACTGCAGTTGTGACAATTTCGCATCGGAATCGATCATGGTGTACTTGCGCATAGGAAGACAGCATAGCAAATAGAGGCGAAAGTGAGAACCTCTTGGGGATGGGTAATGAAAGTATCGCATCGACTTATATTTTCATTAATGTTTATTTTTGCATATTATTGGCATAGTTATTCTATTAAAAGGATATTTTACCGGCTTTTACCTTTTAAATATACATAATTGGATATTATCAGCAATAAATTGTGCAATAGTTTTGCTTTTCATACAAATGTTTGGGCATTTTCCTGAATGCTCTTAACGCGATAAATAAATATCGATATCTTATGCTCATACAGAATATCCCAAGGAGATGAGCTATGAGTGTCATGAGTTTTTCCATTCCCCGAACCATCTATTACGGAGAAGGTTCCCTTGAAAAACTTTCCCTCTTGAAAGGCAAGCGAGCCGCCATCGTAACCGGCGGCAGCTCCATGAAAAAATTCGGATTCCTTGAGCAGGCAGTCGCCCTGCTTCAGAAAGCCGGCATAGAGTCGATCATCATCGACGGCGTCGAGCCAAATCCCTCGGTTGAGACGGTTGTCAAAGGCGGAAAAACCATGCTCGACTTCGGTCCCGATTGGATCGTAGCCATTGGAGGCGGTTCCGCTCTCGATGCTGCAAAGGTCATGTGGTGCTTCTATGAGCATCCCGAGCTCGGCTTCGAGGATATCATTACTCCGGGCAGCATGCCATCCCTGCGCAACAAGGCCCGATTCATCGCCATTCCTTCCACGAGTGGAACTGCAAGCGAGATTACTGCCTTCAGCGTCATCACCGATACGGCAAAGCACATCAAGTACCCCATCGTGGCGGCCGACATGGTACCCGACATTGCCATTCTCGACCCAGCCCTGCCGATGACCATGCCCAAGCACATCACCGCCAACACCGGTATGGATGTCATGGCACACGCTGTGGAAGCCCTTGCTTCGACTGCGGCAACCGCCTTCACCGACCCGTATGCCGTCCAAGCCATCAAAATGGTGCTCGAGAGCCTGCCGATTGCCTATGCAGAACCGAAGAACCTCGGCGCCCGCGAAGCAATGCACGAAGCTTCCGCCTTGGCGGGCATGGCTTTCACCAATGCCTCCCTGGGGCTGGTCCACTCGATGGCCCACAAGATCGGGGGGGAGTTCGGCGTCACCCACGGGCTTGCCAATGCAATCCTGCTGCCGTATGTCATCGCCTTCAACCGCAGGTACAGCGACAAGTATGCCTATGCTGAGAAACTGCTGGGCCTTGAAGACCTTTCCAAGGCGATTGAGGAGATGAACAGGAAGATGGATATCCCATCCTGCTTCAAGGATTGCACCGAAGTCGACTTCAACGAGGCTAAATTCAAGGAGTTGCTCGACCGCATGAGCAAGCACGCATGGGAGGATCCCTGCACACTCACCAACCCGGGAAAGCCGAATGCCTCCGATGTGAAGATGCTGTTTGAGGCTGCCTACTACGGAAAGGCTGTGAAGTAAATCACATGGGTATTCCAAGAAAAGCCGCTCGAAGTGAGCGGCTTTTTCATGTCCAATGCTTACTGACAGGTGTTATTCCTTGGTCTTTGGAAGCACCAGGTTCAACAGGATGCCGACCAATGTGGCGAGTGCAACACCGGCAAGTGAGAAGGTAAGATCCTTGCCCATGGCAAAGGAGAGGGTCCCTCCACCGATGCCGATGACCAGGATGACGCTGCTGATTGTCAGGTTGCGCTTGTCCTCGTAGTTGACGCCTGCATCAACCAAAGTCCTCAGGCCGCTGGAGGCGATGGTGCCGAAAAGGAGCATGGAGATACCGCCAAGCACCGGATTGGGGATCGTTTGGATCAGGGCGCCGAACTTGGGGAAGAAGGAGAGGAATACTGCCACGACGGCGGCTCCTCCGGTCACCCAGACACTGTACACGCGGGTAAGTGCCAACACCCCGATGTTCTCACCATAGGTGGTGTTCGGAGGACCACCCCAAAACGATGCCCACAGTGTGGCCAGGCCGTCCCCGGCAAGAGTTCTGTCAAGACCCGGATCCTTGTAGAAATCCTTTCCCACCACCTTGGAAATGGTCAGGGTGTCACCAAGATGCTCGCATATGGTTGCCAGCGATACCACAATGAAGGTTACAGCTGCCACCACATTGAACTTTGGAAGGGCAAAGGTGGGAAAACCGAACCAAGCGGCTTCCTTGACTGCTGCAAAGCTGATCAAGGCATGCTGGGGGAAGATGAAGCCGAGGATGAGGGCGAAGAAGTAGCCTCCAAGCAGGCCCAAGAGTATCGGGATGATGCTGAAGAACCGCTTGGCGAAGATGTTTGCCACAATAGTGAGGGCCAAGGTGACAGCTGCGACTGCGAGTAGATAGAGGCTGTAATTGCCGTTTGCATCATTCATCGCCATGCCCATCGCAGTAGGTGCCAGGTTGAGACCGATGACCACAATGACCGAGCCGATCACCACAGGAGGCAGGGCCTTGTTCAACCACGAGTGCCCGGCTTTCTTGATGATGAACGCCACCAAGGTGTAGAACAAGCCGGAGACGAATGCACCGCCCATGGCATACGCCACCCCGTAACTGCTGCTGATCGCAATCAAGGCAGGGATGAAGGCGAATGAGGAACCCAGGAAGGCAGGAACTTTTGCTCCGGTGATCAGGATGTAAAGCAGGGTTCCCGTTCCAGCGGTGAAGAGCGCCGTACTGGGGCTCAATCCGGTAAGGATGGGCACGAGAATGGTCGCACCGAACATCGCGAAGACATGCTGGATACTTAAGGGTATCCATTGTCCCAGTGGCGGCTTGTCAGCCGGACCATACTTTACAAAGCTGGATGGGTGGTTTGCCATCAGAGAGCTCCTTGAACCTGTGCACACAAAGAACCTAGGCTCTTGGTACAGTTGCAGGCAGGGGGGGGATGATGACTTGCAGGAAGTCTCTCCATCCTACCGAGAATTCAAGGAGCAGGGGAAGTGCAAGAGTGCATGAATATGCAAAATATGTGCAAAACCGACACCACAATGCACCATCATGCCAATCTGCGCACCCCGCCCTCTTGATCACAGGCCTTTTCCTGAACCGGGCAGAGTTCCAGCATGGCAAGCTGTACCATGCGGTTCAGATTTGAAAACTGCTCGCTTTCGTAGAAGTCGCGAAGAATCATGCGGGCAACCCGTCTGCGCTCGGCCCCGATTTTTCTTCCCGGTCTCTCATTTCTCTTTTGTTGTGTGTGCATACTTACCTCCTCAGCAGGGGGGAGAGTGCTCCATAGAGCAGCAATAGGGGAGAAGCAATCAGGACGCACAAGACAAAAAGCACCATCAGTGGTACTGATGAGAGCATCCTGTCATACCATCCCGGCAGGTTTCCTGTTTGTTCATGCATACACTCCCTCCTTGTTTCTGCTTACAGCATACGGCAGGGGGTGTGACACAGAATGTCTCACAAAGGAGTTTTTATGCGAATTTGCATATTTTCAACTGCTTGGTTGTAGAGATTTACGAACTCAGGAGGAGCGAGGGCTCGCGCCTGGGGACCGAAGAACAGCAGTGCCGAGAGGATCTCATGCAGGTTTGCAACCGGAAGCGTCACTTCCAGGGCATCCTGCCCCTCCTCCTTGACGAAGCGCTGTTTCTGCTTTGCATGCCAGGTCTGGGTCGCCAGCGTGTTGATCGCCCATCCGTAGACACGGAAGGTCACGTAGGTAACCTCCTTGCCCATGAATATGCCATAGCCGGAGTGGATGAAGGCATCCAGCTCGGCATCACTGTAGCGCTCCTTCATCCGGTCACCGGAAATCCGGGAAAGATCGAGGATCCTGCTGAGGTGGAAGGTCCTGAGCTCCTTATGCTGCAGGTCATAGGAGACCAGATACCAGCGACCGCTGTAGTTGATCAACCTCAGCGGTTCGATATGCCGCCTGGACAGCTCGCCGTTGGCATTCTTGTAGTGCATGGTCATGCGCTCGCCGCTCTTCATCGCCGCACAAATCCTGTTGAAGATTTCGTAGTCGGGCCAATCCTGAACCGGGGTGATGAAGACAATCTTGTCAGAGAGGGAGCGGTAGCTCTTTTCCACTCCGCTGTCGATTCCTTCACTGATCATCTCGGTCAACGCTCCCATCAGCCCCTGCGACTGGGCAAGGCTGCGGAAGATGGCGTTGAGCACCAGCATCCGCTCATTGGAGTTGGAAAAGAGGGTAAAGCTTTCGGTATATCGATACCAATGCTTTTCTGCATCGTACTCGATGGGCGCCTTGAGTTGGTCGCGCAGGAACTCGATGTCACGGAGAACCTGCCTGCGCGAGAGGGAGAACTCGCGCATGATGTGTGCGGTCTTCACCCCACCAGCTTCCTCAATGGTGCGGTTGATGAAAACAATGCGTTCTATCTGGCTCATACGCCCAGTATACACAAAACGGCCCTCCGGTGAAGGAGAGCCGCTGTAAAAATGTTGATGAAACGCTGCTTACTTGGCGGCCTTGAGGTTTGCCTCGAGCCGATCAAGGAAGGTTGCAAGTTCCTTGGGAAGCTTGTCGCCGAACTTCGGATAATGGTTGGCGCGGATGTCTTCGACTTCCTTCAACCAGCCATCAATATCAACGGCCAACAGCTGCTGCATATCCTCAACGGTCACACCTTCAGGACGATCGATTGCGTCTGCAGTGGGCATGATGCCGATCGGGGTGTCGATGGACTTTGCAGTACCTTCACAGGCCTCGAAGACCCACTTCAGGACACGGCTGTTCTCACCGAAACCGGGCCAGAGCCACTTGCCGTCGTCGGTCTTGCGGAACCAGTTGACATAGAAAATCTTGGGAAGCTTGCTCTGATCCTTGGCAGCCTTTCCGATGTTGATCCAGTGCTGGAAGTACTCACCCATGTGGTAGCCACAGAAGGGAAGCATGGCAAACGGGTCGCGGCGGACGGTACCGACCTTGAGGTCGAGAGCGGCGGCGGTGATTTCAGAACCGACGATCGAACCAAGGAATACACCGTGGTTCCAGTCATAGCTCTGGTGTACCAAGGGAATCGTCTTCGGGCGGCGACCACCGAACAGGATTGCGCTGATGGGCACACCCTTCGGGTCTTCCCATTCAGGAGCAATACTGGGGCATTGGGCTGCCGGAGCGGTGAAACGGGCATTGGGGTGTGCTGCAGGCTTCTGGGACTTGTCACCCTTGTTCTGCACCCACTCGTTGCCGTTCCAGTCGATCAACTTGCCAGGAGCATCGTATCCGATGCCTTCCCACCATACATCATTGTCCTCGGTGAGGGCGCAGTTGGTGAAAATGCTGTTCTTGGAAGCGCTTACCATGGCGTTGTAGTTGGATTCATTGGAAGTGCCGGGGGCAACACCGAAGAAACCAGCTTCCGGGTTGATGGCATACAGCCTGCCGTCGGCGCCGTACTTCATCCAGGCAATGTCGTCACCGACGGTCTCAACCTTCCATCCGGGAATGGTGGGTACGAGCATGGCCAGGTTGGTCTTGCCGCAGGCGGACGGGAAAGCACCGGTGACGAAGATGCTTCTTCCTTCAGGATTGGTAATCTTGAGGATGAGCATGTGCTCTGCAAGCCAGCCTTCATCGTGGGCAAGGACGGAAGCGATGCGCAGGGCAAGGCACTTCTTTCCAAGCAGGGCATTCCCACCGTAACCGGAACCGTAGGACCAGATCTCACGGGTCTCGGGGAAGTGGGAGATGTACTTGTCTTCGAGCGGGGCACAGGGCCACTTGCCGTTGTCGCTCTCGCCTTCAGCGAGGGGCTTGCCGACGGAGTGGTAGCAGGGCACGAATTCGCCTTCACTGCCAAGAACATCGAGGACCTTCAAACCGACGCGGGTCATGATCATCATGTTGAGGACAACGTAGGGGCTGTCGGTCAGCTCAACGCCGATCTTGGCGATGGGGGAACCGATGGGACCCATGGAGAACGGAATGACATACATGGTGCGACCTTTCATGCAGCCCTTGTACAGGCCGGTCATGGTCTTCTTGAGCTCAACGGGATCGATCCAGTTGTTGGTTGGACCTGCTGCTTCCTTGGTCTTTGCTGCAATGTAGGTTCTATTTTCTACTCGTGCCACATCGGAAGGATCGGAGTTGTAAGCTATGCTGCCTGGTCTTTTTTCAGGATTCAACTTGACGCAGTATCCACCGGCAAGCTGCTCGGCTACCAACTGGTCATACTGTGCGGAACTTCCGTCGGCGATTACAATCGAATCAGGGGTGGTAAGCGCTGCGAAATCCAGAATCCATTTCTTGAGCCCGGCATGCTTGATGTCATTGACGTTCATGGGGTTCTCCTCTTAAAAAAATACTGCAAAATTAATTTTTTTATATTACAGTTCAACTTTTATTTTTATCAGAGACGACAATTAAAATCAAGTCTCTCCCGCAATATCGGCCATTTCTGCAACAGTATTGCAAACAAACGCAACTCCTTTATAGAGAAAGGCCTGCATGAAAATATTGAAACCATGGAAAGCATACACCTGTACCATAAGCTATATCAACGAGCATTCAATCAGTACTATATCTTTTTAATACATACAGTTAAGAAGAATCATACTTTTTTCTAGAACATCGTCCCATGGAACCGTGAATTGAAGCTGATGTAGAGTTCGGGTGGAACATCCTGGGGAATATCCAGCAAATAATCGGAAATCTTGCGAATTTTCTCCTTGAGGGTATCCTTCTTGTTTGCCTGCGCTTCCTTGAGAGCATCCAGGCATTCTGCAACAATCTGGTGGCTGTTGCGCACCTCCTGGATCGCTGACTTGAACCGCTGGCTCAAGTCAAGAATTATCTGGATAGTTTCCTCCGGATGGGCTGCAATGAAGTGAGGAAAATTCTGTTGGGAGATCTCAATCAGGACACAGTCGGAGAGAGCAACCGCCGTTGCATTTCTGGGTTCCTGGTCAAACAAGCCCATCTCTCCCAAACTTGAACCGGGCTTGGATATCTCAAACAGTTCAAACTGCTGGGGTGTATGGTAGTTGAGGAACAATCCGACTGTTCCGCTGCGCAGCAGAAACATCGTGGAACAAGGAGCTCCCTGCTCGTAGATGACCGTCCCCTTAGGGACTTCCAATACAGGATTTCCAGCATCATGTTTTGTAATCATAGGCTGCCTCCTTCACATCCATAGTATACGCCGAGGCCCGGACGCAGGACAAGGGTGGGCCACTTGGATTGACAGGGATGCACTGCCCCACTACCCTGAGGCCATGACAGAACTCGCTCTCCCTGCAGGTTCCCTGCAATCCGCCCTGGCAGCCTTCAAGGAAGGCGCCGATGCCGTTTACCTTGGCATGAAAAGTTTCTCCGCCCGCAAGATGGCAGCCAATTTCAGTTTTGAAGACCTTGCAAAACTCAGGCAGGTCTCTTTGTCCCAAAACAAGAAAATCTACGTAACAGTCAACACCCTCGTCGACGACTCCCAGCTTGGCGAGGTTGT
>NZ_DJGW01000102.1:0-11721 GCF_002432845.1 Sphaerochaeta sp. UBA5836 | reverse complement strand
GACGGAAGTATAGCACTGGCAAAGACATCATCATCCGATGGAGAATACTTCTATGATGTCCAGAATCTATTGGATCACTTCAAGAAGGTAAATGGCCGCAAGCTCATCATCTTCGACACCTGCTACAGCGGCCTTTCCCTGCCTGTTAACCCGGGGAGCACAAACACGGTACTTGGTTCTTCAATTGATGATTGGTATGCAAAGTATTGGGAGAATTCCTCATATGAATTGCCAGACATATATGTACTCACAGCAAGCGCTGATACAGAATCCTATGAAGTAGATTTGGACTCAAGCAAGTCTGTAGAGCATATGCATGGCGCCTTCACCGCCGCCATCCTTGAAGCTCTGGGCTGGGGGTATCCTCATCCTGATGTGGAGGACCTACCCATGCCCCCTGCCGCTCGAGGCTCCACCCTCACAGTCGATGCTCTCTATGCATATAGTAAAAACTATATTGAAGGACTCCCGGACATCTCTCTCCATTGGAACCTGTTCAGCCTCTCCGATTATATCCAACACCCTCTCGTCTCAGGTGGTGCCATGGACATGGTCCTGTTCAGATTCTGAAGCAGAAGCCATACTCTCATACCTATATACACATGAAACATCTTCTGCTATTTCCCCTCATTCTGCTTCTGCTTGGTTGTGAGCTTGTCCACCAACATCCAGAGCCTGGAACATTCACCCATGTAGCCATCGGGCTGAATTACCGGGGGACCAATGCAAACGTGCTCTCAGGCACGATCAACGACGCCAGGGAGCAGGAAGCTGCATTCGCTTCCCTCTTCTCCAATCGAGATTCTTCTGCTTATCTGATGCTGCAGGAAGGAAGCAGCGATGATTCGTACGACAATCCAAGCTCACCGTCTCTCCCGACAAAGGAACGAGTAACCACGTTGCTCTCTGCGCTCGTTGAAAACCAACAGGAACAAGACCTGCTCTTGATCACCTACAGTGGTCACGGCATGGAGGATGGCTCATGGGTATTGGCACCGGATGATGCATCGGGCACAATCTTCCTCGATGCAACCACAGTAGATCCATCACTGCTGCTCTCCGTAGATGAGCTGTTTGCCCTGCTCGCACCATCGAAAGGAACCACACTGTTGATCATCGACAGTTGCTATGCAGGTAATTTTGTCTTGGAAAATGGAACATCAGTCTCGCTCATCGATCCACGGCCCATCTTCTCTGATGCATATGAGGCCTATTTCAGCAAGGGCTCTTATGAGAAGAAGGTGTTTGTCATGGCTGCAACGACAGCAGACAACACTAGCAAGGAGCCCATCGGAGGCAGTCACATTCACGGCTACTTCACCGAGGCTCTGCTCGGAGGACTTGGATGGGATGAAGAGTCCCAAAGTCTTTTGAACAAGCCATCCTCATTGAGTTTGGACGGGCTCTACAGCTACATCATGGAGAATCAACGCATCAAGCTCTCAGGAACCTATCAAGCGTTTTACCAGCACCCAACCATCGTCGGCGGGCCGCTGGATCTCGTACTCTGTCAGGACGAGAACTGACCCTCACGAATGGCGACAATCTCATCACGGATGACGGCGGCGCGCTCGAACTCCAGGTTCTTGGCAGCTTCCAGCATCTCCTTCTCCAAGGCCTTGATGTACTTTTTGCGGTCGTTGGCATTGAAGAGGTTGTATCCACCCTTGAGAATGGATAGATCCTGCTTCTGGATTTCCTTCGTCTCCTCACGCTCCCGTTCGAGGATGTCCTGAACCGCCTTTACAATAGTAGTAGGTGTAATGCCGTGCGCTTCGTTGTAGGCTGTCTGTATTTCCCGTCTTCGATTCGTCTCGCCGATGGCTTCTTCCATCGCAGGACTCATCCGGTCGGCATACATGATGACCCTCCCCTCGGAATTTCGAGCAGCCCGGCCGATGATCTGAATCAAGGAGGTGGTCGACCGCAAGAACCCAATCTTGTCTGCGTCGAGAATGGCAATAAGAGAAACCTCTGGAAGGTCCAATCCTTCCCTAAGCAGGTTGATACCCACCAGGATATCAAACACTCCAAGCCGAAGGTCCCTGAGAATCTCCACCCGTTCGATGGTATCGATTTCCGAATGCAAGTACCGCACCTTCAAGCCCAGCGAAGCGAAGTAATCCGTCAAATCCTCGCTCATCTTTTTTGTCAGGGTTGTAACCAGGACTCGTTGCTTCTTGGCAACTACTTTTCGGATTTCTCCATACAGGTTCTCCATCTGGCCTTCAGAAGGGCGGACATCAATCTCGGGATCCAGCAACCCGGTCGGCCTGATAATCTGCTCAACCACTCTTGCACTTTTGGCAACTTCAGTCTTGCCAGGTGTCGCAGACACATAGATGCGCTGCTGCACGACCTGTTCAAACTCTGCCGCCTTCAATGGCCTGTTGTCCAAGGCTGAGGGGAGCCTGAAGCCGTAATTGACCAGGTTGAGTTTCCGAGACCTGTCCCCCTCGTACATCGCACCGACCTGCGGGAGGGTGACATGCGATTCATCTATGAACGTAATAAAGTCCGGAGGGAAATAATCCAGCAGCACCGCAGGACGCTCGCCTGCCTTTCGATCTGAGAGAGGACGTGAATAGTTCTCAATTCCTGAACAGTAGCCTATCTCCTCAAGCATCTCCAAGTCATACTCAACCCTGGTCTTGATCCGTTCAGCCTCGAGCGGTTTTCCCATGCTGTTGAAGAGCTCGACCTGGTCCTCCATCTCACTGCGAATTCGTCCAATTGCTGCTTTGACCTGCTCAGGAGGCATGACAAACTGCTTTGCGGGATAGAGGGTGTAGCTATCCACCATCTCCTGCTTTTCTCCAGACACGGGATTGAACCATTGGATGGAGGCAATCTCATCCCAATCCACGCTGATTCGTACGGCATTCTCCAAATAGGAGGGACAAATTTCAATAATATCACCCTTCACGCGGAAAGCACCCCGCTTGAGAATGGCATCGTTGCGTTCATATTGCATCCTCACCAGCTTCTCGAGCACCTCGTGATGGTTGAACTGGTCACCCTTGGCAAACGTATGTACCATGTCACGAACCGAGACAGGGTTGGCCAAACCGAATATGCAGGAAACGGTGGCCACCACAATGACATCGCGTCGCTCCATCAAGGAAAAGGAGGCAGAAAGCCTGAGCCTGTCGATTTCCTGGTTGATATCGGCATCCTTTTCAATATAGAGGTCCTTGCCGGGAACATACGCCTCCGGTTGGTAATAGTCGTAGGTTGAGACGAAGTATTCGACGGCATTTTCAGGGAAGAAAGACTTAAACTCCCGGTAGAGCTGGGCTGCCAATGTTTTGTTGTGGGAAAGCACCAAGGTAGGGCGCTGCACCTGTTCGATAATCTTGGCCATCGTATAGGTTTTACCACTACCGGTAACCCCTTTGAGGGTCTGATGGAAGTCACCCTGTTCAAGACCCTTGCTCAAGGCCTCGATGGCCTGTGCCTGATCTCCCGAAGGGTCGTATGCTGAAACCACCTTGAAGCGTTTATTCTGATAGGAGACGTCGCCATGCACATTTGTTACCGACTCCCCTCCCCATCGCTCATCTACTTTGAGTTCTTCCATATTATCGCACCAATGCGCTTACGTGTTGCGCCGTTCGTTCAATAAGCTGTACATTCATCTGCTTGATCTCACCCTTGCGGTTCACCGTCACATTCACCTTTTGACCGCTTTTCAGCGGCAGCAGGGCAAGATACAAATCGTTGAGATCTTCCACCACTTCACCATTGACTGCTGTGATGATGTCGCCGCCCAGGTATATCACACTTGAACCGTATTGGACCATCTGATTTCCACCCTTCAAGCCCGCCTTGTCGGCAAAACCGCCGCTTACCACTTGGCTGATGAGTACACCCTTGTCAACCGGGAGCTTCGCATAGGCTACCAATTGGGGGGAGAGCTGCACTGCCGCCAAGTCGAGCCAGCCTCGGCTGACCTTGCCCAGCTTGATGAGGTCGGGAATGACGGCAATGGCAGTATCGATGGGAATGGCAAAGTTCAATCCTTGAGAGCTGCCGGTGGTTGAGTAGATGGTGCTGTTGATCCCTATCACCTCCCCCCGTCCGTTGAGCAATGGCCCGCCGCTGTTTCCCGGGTTGATCGAGGCATCGGTCTGGATGGCGTTCATGATGATTTTCCCGTCACCGGTTCGGACAGGCCTGTTCAAACCGCTCACCACCCCGACCGTCAGCGTGCGATCATATCCGAAAGGATTGCCGATGGCGATGACTTTCTGTCCAATCTTGAGTTCCTCGCTGGTGCCCAAGGTGATCGGCTTGAGCACCACTTCTTTCTCGACATTGATTTTTATCACAGCCAGGTCATCCTCGCTGTCGATACCCACCAGCGTGGCAGGATAGGTCCGGTTGTTGTACAGTCCCACCTTCAAACTGGCGGCCTTCTCAACCACATGGGCATTGGTAAGGATGTATCCATCGGATGAGAGAATTATTCCGCTTCCGGTACCCTGGGCGGGAAGCACGTCCATGAATGCATTCACCTGGGATTCGGCAATCGTGGTGATATGCACCACACTCTTGTTTGCTTGCTCATAGACACTGATGGTTTGCTTCTCATCGGCACTATACATCCAGGAACGCTCATCACCCTCGAAAAGGATCAGACCATCCTCACCATGGAATATATTTGACACCGGAACACCGGATAAGGAAAGCAACCCTTCCACGCCCTGTGCCTCAACCACGCCCTTGAGTACCTGGGCAAGATCTTTTTTGCGCTTGTCCTCATTGATGGAGTTGGTCCAACGAATCAGGATGTAGGCAAAAACAATACTGGCCGTACCGATAAGGATGGCTAGCACTATCCGGATTACTGTGGTGCGTGTAGTTCGAAGCATGTCCCTAGTGTACTTCCAAAGGGGGAGCTAGGCAACTATAGGCTGGACAGGAGCGTCAGAACTTCCTCTTTTGTCGGAGGGTCGCAACCCCTTCGTGAGCAGTTTATTGCACTTGCAGCACTCGCCCATCTGAGGGCATCCATGATCAGGTGCTCATCAAGCACACCAAGACAGGGCAGCTGGCCGTCGGAGCCGAAGCAATCCCGTTCGTGCAGGTAGGAGAGCAGGGCTCCACTGAATGTATCACCGGCTCCCACCGTGTCGATGACAGGCAGATCGATGATCGGCATGCTGACTTCCAGTCCCTCGGGGGTGAACCAAATACTGCCGTCCCTTCCCAGGGTCAATATGGTATGTGCCGAGTAATCGAAGGCAAGCTTTTTGGCTTGTTTCTTGACATCCGCGCCGGGATACAGGTAGAGAAGGTCTTCGTCGCTGAGCTTGATCAGCGAGGCCAGGCCGAACGCCTGCTCCATGCGCTTCAGATACGATTGCCTGTTGTCGATTACAGCCGGCCGTACGTTGGGATCGAGAAAGATGATGGGACGGGGTTCGTACTCCTTGAGGGCTGCCAGAATCGCATGGCAACCGGGTTCCAAAGCCAGGACGAGGGAGCCGATGTGAACCACCCTGAGGTCGGTATGCACTCCCATCACAGAGAGCAGCTCCTCCTTGTTCAGGGTGACTGGAGCCGAGCCTTTCCAATAGAACGCATAGGTCGCCTTCCCGTGCTCATCCAAGGAAGCAAAGGCCAGCAAGGAAGGTTGTTCTGCAGCACACAGGGCGGGATCGAACATCACCCGGTTCTCCACCAAATGGTCCAACACCCTCATGCCGAACATATCCTTTGAAAGCTTTCCAATGAACCCGACAGCAGAACCCTGCAGCGATGCCGCTGTGGCAGCATTGAGACCGCACCCGCCTACATGTGAATCGAAGCTGACCGTTGAAAGATTTGAAGGCTTGGAAATGAAATCGATCAAGGCTTCACCGATGACACCTATCATACTGCTCTCTCCTATAAATAGCGTTTCTTCTCCTGCCCGATGACTCCGGCAAGAAGCTGCACATACTGCTTGGCAGGGCTCATGGAAATCTTGGGCAGCAAGACCTCCTCGATCTGGAAGAACCCCACATCGCTGGACATTTGCACATCGATGAGAATGGGAGCCCCTTCACCCTTGCTGATGGTTACCTTCTCAATGGAATTAGCTGAATACTTGTGAATATCCCCGGTCTTCGGGCTTGTGCTGATGCTCATCGGGATACGCGCCCTTCCCTTTTCCATGTCGCATCCATCGCCAACCAGCAAGAGACCCGCTTCCAAGGAGTAGATCTTTCGGTTCGCCATATGCCCAAGGACACCTTCGCTGGCTATCGACATGATGGCTATGCGACGTTCCAAAGCGTTTGGCAGCAGGACCTGCAGCAGCCGGTCCATGATCGGCCTGGCAATGACAAGCCCTGTCAACTCATGGTCGGTCCTTCCGACACTCATCCCCAAGTCATGCAGAAAGGCGGCAAGCAACAAGGCGCACAAGCTGTCTTCATAGCTTCCGGCATCCTCTTGCTCAAGAGACGTCTTCACCCCGGCCTGTTTGAGCACCGACAGCATTTTCACCACATTCACCGCAACCTGGCGCATATGCACAGGGCCGTGATCGTTGTAGTTCAACCGTTTGATCGAAACACTGTTCGCATAGTCTTGAATAGCCTCGATCTCAGAGTCGCTTGTCAGCTGCTGAGCCAGGGAATGGCTGTCGGTTCCCTCTTGAAGCAGGGAAAGCAATTGTCGTTCCAGATGGAGTTCTTTTGGTGACTTCATACCCTAAGACTACAACAACTTCGGAACAACGGAAAGAGTCTGTGGATAAAATGAGACAAACTGCCTATACTGCAAGCATGAGACGAATCACAATGCGCGACTTTCGCTGGATGGGCAGACCATCGGTGTGGGAAAAGGACTATCGACAGGTAAAACTTGAAGTAGAAGCCCACATGAGTCTGCCGAACGGACCCTTGCTGTTGGCTGTAAGCGATGAATCATTCATGTTTGAGGCAAAACTGAATGTCCCTTGTGAAGGCGGGTTTACAGGCCTTTGTGTCTACCATTTGGACACGACGTTTGCTGCAGTAGGCATGAGTCGGCAAGAAATTGAGATCCATATGTCAATCGCGGGCTTTCACAGCAGGGCCGTCATCGCCCGACCCTTCGGGCAGGACGAGGCTACGTGGCTCTTGCGACGAAGCTCAGCCCTTTTGACCATAGGGTATCGAAGTGAGGAGCAAGAGATCTGGATCGGAAACTTTCAGCTTCCAGGGGTTGAACAATCGATCAGCTTCGGCCCGTACTTTACCAACGCTACCGAGCAGAGCATGCAAGGCTGGATGCACTCGATACGGTACACCAAAGAGGCTTGAACTGTACTGGTCCAAGCAGTGTGCTTATGCTACTATGAGCTATCTCCAAACGAGCCCCTTTGGAAGGGCATAAGGAAGAATTTTATATGGACGAACGAACTGAAGAGAAGACTCCCCTCAATTTTCTTGAGCGCATCATCGAGGATGACCTAGCCAACGGCCGGGTCCCCGACAACACCATAGTCACCCGGTTCCCTCCCGAGCCGAACGGGTATCTGCACATCGGACATATCAAATCGATCTGCCTGAATTTCGGTCTTGCAGAAAAATATAAAGGCCGCTGCCATCTCAGACTCGATGACACCAATCCTGAAAAAGAGGACATCGAGTATATCCAGTCCATCATGCGCGATATCCGCTGGCTCGGTTTTGATTGGGGCAAATATGAGTACCATGCCTCGGATTATTATCAGCAGTTGTATGAGATTGCCGTGCGCTTGATCAAGGAAGGCAAAGCCTATGTCGACAACCTGACCTTCGAAGAGATGAAAGAGTATCGGGGAACGTTGACCGAGGGCGGGAAAAACAGCCCTTCCCGAGACAGGAGCGTTGAAGAGAATCTCAGGCTTTTTGAGGAGATGCGCCAAGGAAAACATCCTGAAGGCTCCTATGTCCTCAGAGCGAAGATCGACATGTCCAGCCCGAACATCAACATGCGCGACCCGGTGCTCTATCGGATCAAGTTTGCCACCCATCCCCGAACAGGCGATACATGGTGCATCTACCCGATGTATGACTTCACCCATCCCATCAGCGACGCCATTGAAGGCATCACCCACTCGATCTGCACCCTTGAGTTCGAGGATCATCGCCCGGCCTACGATTGGGCCACGTCAATCGACGGCATCGACCACACCCCGCATCAGTATGAGTTCGCCCGTCTGAACATCAACTATCTGGTGATGAGCAAGCGGCGCCTGCTCAATCTGGTGAAGCTGGGGATCGTAGATGGATGGGACGACCCGCGCATGCCCACCATCAGCGGAATCCGTCGACGAGGATATTCCCCTGAATCGATGAAGGACTTTGTCAGCCGTATCGGTGTCGCGAAGGTCGAGAGCGTAGTCGATTACTCGCTGATGGAATTCTGTGTCCGCGAAGACCTCAACAAACGCGCTGAGCGGTTGATGGTCGTTCTCGATCCCTTGAAGCTGGTCATCGACAACTATCCCGAGGGAAAGGTTGAGTACTTTGAGGCTGTGAAAAACCCCGAAGATCCCAATAGCGGCACTCATCAGATACCCTTCTCCCGAGAGCTGTATATTGAAAAGGAAGACTTCATGGAAGTACCCCCCAAGGGGTATCACCGCCTCTTCATCGGAGGAGAAATCCGCCTGAAATACGCCTATTACATCACCGCAAACTCGGTTGTAAAGGATGAGGACGGCAACGTGGTTGAAGTACACTGCACCTACGACCCCGAGTCACGGGGAGGAACAACCCCGGACAACCGCAAGGTGAAAGGCACCAGCCATTGGGTAAGCGCTTCAGAGGGCATTACCATAGAGGCTCGCCTGTATGACAAACTCTTCTTGTCCGAGTATCCTGGAGCGGCTACCGGCAACTATCTGGATGATTTGAATCCCGATTCCTTGAGAATTGTTACCGATGCAAAAGCCGAACCCGAGATTCTCAACGCCAAGGTTGGCGATTACCTGCAGTTCATCAGAAACGGATACTTCTGCAAAGACAACCGCAGCGAAGGTTTGGTCTTCAATCGGACCGTGACCCTGAAGGATTCCTGGGCGAAGCTCAAACAGAAAATGGGTGTGTAAGACACGTACTGCAGAGAGAGAATTATGGATTACTTCTTTGACCAGCACTTCCATGTGATGCATATTTCCCATCCTAACCTCATCAGTTTCCTCGCTTCGCTGGATACGGGTATTCCCGAACTCATCACCAGCGGAGCACTTTCCCCCGGCTACATCCTCACGGCCAAGAACCGAAAAGGTCCGGTGCTCCTCAACCGACTGACCAATACGTTGACCACCTTCGAACAGTCCATCGGGCAGACCTTGGTGATGATGGAAGATGACCTACGCGGGGTGTTCACCTCCCATGAGGAAGGAGCTCCCAGGCCTGAACTTCCGTATATAAGGGAAGGGAAAATGCATATGCGGGGACGTACCTACGACAAAATGGCGATGTGTCCCTTGCTTATGGATTTTTCCAGCAGCCTGGTACGCAAGGAAACTCTGTACTACCCCACTCCCAGTGAACAGAAAATCCTCGATTACGTGAAAGATTCGCTTGAGGGATTTTCCTATTACCACAGCCAGCGGCCCGATGGACTGTTCGAGTTCTTTCCATTTTTGGGAATCAATCCACCCGTCCACTCCCTGGATTTCATCAAGGAGCTTTTGTCCACCTATATCGCAACCGGGAACAAGCAGTTTTACGGCATCAAGTTCTATCCGCCGCTTGGATACGACCCATGGCCTTCCGATGAGATCGAGCGCCAAAAGGTCCTCTACATCTATGAGTTTTGCAGCCAGAACAACATCCCCATCATGACGCACTGCGACGACCAGGGTTTTCGTGGAATCCCGGCCAAGGAGGCATGGAAGTACACAGCCCCTTCAGCCTACAAACCGGTACTCGCACGCTTTCCGCTGCTTCGTATCGACTTTGCACATTATGGCTGGCAATATACGCCATTGCAGAAGAATCCCATCACAGTCATCTCCAGCCTGACCAGCAAAGTTCCCGACTCCACTTGGTTCTACGAGATCACCGAGTTGATGCAGCTCTATCCCAACATCTATGCCGATGTATCCTTCAGCGGGGCCAATCCGGACTTCTATCTACAATTGGTCAATTATCTTAATTCCTTGGAGGAAGAGAAGCGACGGGTCATCCTGAGTCGTTCGCTGTTCGGGACTGATTTCTCAGTCAACCTGATGAAGGTTGAAAGCTATACTTCCTATTATCGGATGTTCGAGCAATCCCCGCTTTCCGATGACGAAGTTCATGCAATGGTATCGGTCAATCCGCTTCGTTTCATGCATATCGGGCAAGAATAAAGGCAGGCCTTGAGCCTGCCTCTGTCGCTGTACACCAAATACGCTTAGTAATTCTTGGCAACAATCTCGAAATATGCCTGGGGATGGGCACATACAGGGCACATGCCTGGAGCCTTCTTGCCGATAACGATATGCCCGCAGTTGGAGCACTTCCAAATCTGGTCGCCCTCTCTGCTGAATACCAAGCCACCTTCAACATTCTTCAAGAGGTCAAGATAGCGCTGCTCATGGTGCTTCTCAATGGCAGCAACCATTTCAAAGAGGGTGGCAATCTTGTTGAAACCTTCCTCACGGGCTTCTTTGGCGAAACCAACATACATCTCGGTCCACTCGTAATGCTCGCCGGCGGCAGCATCCTTGAGGTTGGTGGCGGTATCATGGATCTCCCCGCCTTCCTGTAGAAGCTTGAACCAAATCTTGGCGTGTTCTTTCTCGTTGAAAGCAGTTTCCTCAAACAGATTGGCAATCTGTACATAGCCTTCTTTCTTGGCCTGGGAGGCATAATACGTGTACTTGTTACGAGCCATGGACTCCCCTGCAAATGCGGCGTTCAAATTGGCTTCGGTCTTAGATCCTTTCAATTCCATACCTTACTCCTTCACTGCCTTTGGGCAGCATGCTTTTTTTGGCAATCGGGACAAATCCCGTTGAACACTATTTCGTACGATTCGAGGACGTATCCGAAAGTTTCCACATTCTTGGTACTAAAATCGATATCACCGAACACTTCGATGTCGCTCACCTGTTTGCAACTCGTGCATTGGATATGGTAATGATTACCCAGGGTACGGTCGAAATGATCAGGGCCGCCAAGCATGCGAATACGCTTCACCTTTCCCTCATCCACGAGCATGTTTAAATTTCGGTACACCGTTGCCCGACTGATGGAAGGATGCTTCAGCACAATGTTCTCGTAAATTTGTTCAGCATTCGGATGGTTTGCAGCAGTGGTGACAGCTTCCCAAACCAATCCTTTCTGTATTGTCTGCCGCTTCTCTTTCATTGAATTTCCTAAATGATATCGAATCTCAATAGTTATAATAGTCCAGGCCTGGCACAGTGTCAACAAGATACTGGTAAAACCGGACATCCACGAGGAAACCCCAGGGAATCCTGGGGTTTCGCAGAACAGGATAGCATTATTTATCCTTGTTTTTTCCTTCATCATCAAGCCAGAAGAAGGAGTCGTTCTCGTTCTCTCCCCTGGTTCTGGTCTCACGGAATTTGTCAAAACCGTAAGGCTTGGGGGAAGATTTGCGTTCACGCTTCACCCTGCCTTCCGATCCAGCCTCATCACGTGGGGATGAGATTGCAGGTCGGTCTTCACCCCTGCGCACCGGGGGGCGCTCGCTTCTGTCTCCGAAGGGTCTTCTCTCCCCATACGAGGGACGATCGGATGA
>NZ_DJGW01000011.1:8416-11392 GCF_002432845.1 Sphaerochaeta sp. UBA5836 | reverse complement strand
TACACCTTTTGCCAATCATCGGCAAAGTCCTGCACTGCCTTCTGGATCGACGGCATGGCAAGGCCTGTTGAGAGCAGCTGAGGTTTGACGGTGCAGCACCCTGCTCCACTTGCATAGGCGGTGGTCACCTCCGCAACATTGCGAAAGCTTGCAGCCAGCACCTGAGTTGAGCTTGTATTCGTCCAAAGCAGTCCCGCCAGTTCCTTGATGACCCTTGCCGCCTCGATATCAAGGTTGAGCATCCGGTCATAGAAAACGGCGACATACCGCGCTCCGCTGAGCATCGCAAGAATGCCTTGCATAGTGGAGAATACGGTGGAAGCAGTAATGTTCAAGCCCTCTTGGGCCAGCTGTTTGATGACCGAAAGACCGACCTCGGTTACCGGAACGGCGATGAAGGTCCGTTCACCCAACTCTGATACCAAGTGGTGGGCTTCCCTGATCATCGTCTGGTGGTCAGCAGCCATCAGCTGCACATGCAAGTCCCGTTCTTCCCCTATCAGAGTCCGAAGAGCTTTCAGATGCGACATAACATGCGTTTGGGCCAAGCGCGAGAGCATCGTTGGATTGGTGGTGACTCCCTTGATCGGGTAGCATTGCAGCGCATGTTTCACTTCAGCAAGATCAGCAGTATCAAGCAACAAATCCATGGCAATACCTCTGTATGCAGTGTGTCACACAATATAAAACTGGACAACTCCCTGCTATCGGTTCTTGACAAACAGATGGGTATGGACAACCATTTCGGCATGAGTGAGACCATCCTTACCGAAAATTCATTCTTCTATGAGCCTACGATGCAGCTGAAAGTGATCAAGCGCGATCCCGAGCTGCCCTACCGGCTCCACAGCCATGAATTTCATGAGCTGGTCGTCGTCATCAGCGGCAGGGGCGTCAACTTCACAGCCACCGAGCAGATGCCGCTGCGTGAAGGCTCCGTATTCTTCATCCCCCCCGGAGTTGAACACGGGTACAAGGATGTTGAAAACCTTGTCCTGTACAATATTCTCTATGGACGAAACCTCATCACCCGACACGCCCTCGACCTCACGGAGCTGCCCGGGTTCTGTTCCCTATTCCTGCAATCGGAACGCATCGAAGGACTTACCCTTTCCCCCTCCCAGATTGCGGAGCTCATACCCTTGGTCCAGCTCATGGAGAAGGAAGCCGACGACCAAAGCTATGGCTCAGGCTCGAGAACGCTCGCCTATGCCTACCTCATCGAGTTGCTTGTGCAACTATCGCGCATTTACGACCAAACCCCCCGGGAGACCAATCAAACCGCCCGCAGGCTTTGGGAAGTGATCTCCTACATGGACGGAAACCTCGACAAGGCCCTTACAACCGAGGACCTTGTCACCATTGCAAACATGAGCACCAGCACGCTCAACCGCTGTTTCAAGCAGAGCACCGGCCTCTCGCCGATTGAGTTTCACATCCACAAGCGCATCGCCTACGCATGCTCGCTCATCCAGGAACGAGGCTTGTCCATGGGACAGGTCAGTGAGGCATGCGGGTTCAAAGACCCGAATTACTTCTCCCGCCAGTTCCGCAAGGTCATGGGGATGAGCCCCAAGCAGTACCAACGCATCTTCACCAGCCGCTTTACGTAAGCGACGCCAAGGCTGTCACAGCCGACGAGAAGAACTTGTCCTGTCCTACCAACTCGTAGAAACCGAGACGCTTCATCAGCGACTGCACCGAAGGCTGCAGACCGCAGAACAGCACATCAACGGAGTTCTTCCTGCACATGTTCACAATCTCGACAAACTCATTGATGGAGCTGTGATCGATGGTGTGCACGCCGCGGAGACTGAATATGATGCGGCCGACTCCTTCGGCAAGCAAGTTCTCCACAACCTTGGTCAGTTGGTCTTGGCTGCCGAAGAACAGCGAACCATCAACATACACAACCTTTGTAGCAGCATCGTAGGTTCCGAGTTCGGGAGTGACTGGATCAACCTCGATTGAGATATGATGGCTTCGGATGATGAACATCACCATGGAGAAAATCAGACCGATGAGAATGGCGATGGTAAGATCGAAGACCACCGTCGCCACCATGGTTATAAGGAACTGGGCCATCGAAGTCTTGATCTTCTTGGAGAAAATCTGACGAATGGAGTGCCACTCGTTCATTCTCCAAGCAGTTACCATCAACACGCCGGCCAAGGAAGCTAGAGGAATCCTGCTCATATAGGGTGAGAGCAGGAACATCGAGGCCAACAGCCCGATTGCATGGACGATACCTGTCAGACGGGTCTGCTGCCCGCTCTTGATAGCCACCGAAGTACGGGCTATTGCTGCTGTGGCAGGAATTCCTCCAAACAAGGGGATGATGACATTGCCGATGCCCTGGGCATACAGTTCACGGGTGGCATTGAGCTTCTCTCCCTTCATTTTCCCGGCGGAGCTGCCGCAGAGCAGGCTTTCCACCATGCCGAGTGCTGCAATGGAAATTGCCGGGGAGATGTATTGGGTCAACTCCCGGATGGGAAGCGCGAACAAATGCAATCTGTTCTCGCCCATCAAAGAACGGGGAATCAGGCCGACTTCCTTCACCGGAAGGTCAAGAAGCATCTGCACGACCAAGGTGATGATGATGCCAAGCAGACTTGCAGGGAATCTGGCATTCCATTTCTTAGGCCAGAGAATCATGAGCAGCACCACAAACAAGCCATAGCCCAAAGTAGCGAGGTCGATGGGAAATCCCAGCGAAGTATAGGAGAGCAGCTTGGCCAGCGCACCTTCCCCACTGCTGACTGTTCCAAAAAAGTTGTCGATTTGGCCCAAGGCGATAATGACGGCAATCCCGCTGGTAAAGCCGGTAACAACCGGGCTGGGGATGTAGGAGACCAAAGATCCTACTTTCAGATACGCCGCTGCCAGGAGAATCAGACCGCTGAGGAACCCTGCAATGAAGACTCCTTCGGCGCCGTGGCGGGCAACCAGGCTGACCAGAATGGCAGCCATGGC
>NZ_DJGW01000011.1:7176-8321 GCF_002432845.1 Sphaerochaeta sp. UBA5836 | reverse complement strand
GCGGTAACCGTCAGTCCTGCCAGGATGTCCTTGGATAATTTGGTCACGGAATAATCGGAGAACTCACGCGACAAATCCTTGAAAAAGGCGAAATTGTTCAGCAAGCTACTTTCACGCACCCCACCCACCCCCATAACTACCATTGTATGATTATGGGCCAAGCATAGAACTTTCGCTTCACTAGCTCAAGTGACTGAAAGTGCTGCTTTCTTACTTCTTGGGCACAATCTCCAACCAATATCCATCGGGATCCACGATGAAATAAATGCCCATGTTGGTATTCTCATAACAGATGCACCCCATAGCACGATGCTTGGCACGGGCGGCCTCCATGTCATCAACCTCGAAAGCCAGGTGGAACTCATTGTCCCCCAGATTGTAGGTGCCTTTCTCCCAATTGCGCAACCAGGTAAGCTCCAGCTGATGCTTCGATTGTCCATCACCAAGGAAAACAAGAATAAAGGAGTTGTCGGCGGCGACCTTGCGTCGGACCTCGACCAAGCCAAGAGCCTCCTTATAGAAAGCAAGAGACTTATCCAAATCGGTGACATTGAAATTATTATGGGCGAACGTGAATTTCATAGATTCCTCCAGGTTTGTATTTCGTTTGTGAGTTGCAGTACCTCTACACCCGTATCTTTCAGCTCGGCCTTCAGGTTTGCACACACTGAGCTATCCTTCCAAAAGTGCATGGGGATCAGGGTCTTGACCTTCACCCTCTCCACGAGGTCCTTCGCCCCCAGGCTGTAGAAAGGTCCGAGCCGTGGGTCCACAGGTACGAATGCAATATCGAGCTTGGTGGGAAGCAACCTGAGTTGAGCGTGGTAATCACGCTTCATCTGTTGGTTGTAAGCCTCACTCTCACCCTCCCAATGCCAGTGGTTGAGATCCCCTGCATAGTAAATGGTCCTGCCCTCGGCCTGTATGACAAAAGCAACACCCTCGTCGGTGGAAGCCAGGGTCCTGACCGCCACATCATGAATGCTGATCTCCTCATAGGGTCCCATCCAACGGACCTGTACATGGTGCGGCACCAGGTGGGTGGCGATATCGGAGGAGAGAATGAACACCGTAGGCCCCCCCTGCCTTTGGGCAAGAGAGAAAATCGCCTCGTTGAAGTGGTCTCCATGCCGATGACTGGCGAA
>NZ_DJGW01000011.1:3005-7112 GCF_002432845.1 Sphaerochaeta sp. UBA5836 | reverse complement strand
TTCGAGCAGAAAGGTGCTATGAAATAGGTACGTACAATTCATACTATAACCATGGACGAACAAAAGCTTGCTGTCAAGTAAGGGCACATATGCTATAGTGGGCAATCGGGAGGAAGCATATGCACCTTGAAATTCAGGACAAGGATCAAAACGTAATAGGAAAGAGTGTAGCAAGTGGGTATGGATGCGCCTTGGTGCACCAAACTGGCTACAACGAGGGAGACCAGATAGTCATCCATGTCCCCCAGGGCGGCCTCTACCAGATCCAGCTTGACGAGGCTTTGGGCAGCCATATTGTCTATCTCAAGGAAGAAGCCCGCTATGCCATCCCGTGCCAGCCTGCACAGCGCACCTGCTATCCAGCCCAGGCTTTCTTGGGCGGCATGCATCTGCTCACCCTTTCCAAGGCCGGGCAAGCCGGTCGAAGAAATCTTGCCCTCAATCCGTACGACCACCATCGCACCAGCGGCCTGTTCCCCCACGCAAAGGCCAATGTGGAGACGCGCGGGGAGATGGTCTTTGCAGCACGCAATGCAATCGACGGGAACTTCACCAACCACAGCCATGGAGAGTATCCCTTTGAGAGCTGGGGAATAAACCGCGACCCCAAGGCCGAGCTCACCCTCGACTTCGGCAGACCTGTTCTCATTGATGAGATCAGGCTGACCATCCGCGCCGACTGGCCGCATGACAGCTGGTGGACCGAAGCCTCAGTAACCGACAACGAAGGCCGGACGCATGTCTTTCAGCTCCAGAAGGATCCCCTTCCCCAACGCTTTCCGATCAAGCCGGCGGTGGTGACCAGCCTCACCCTCCATGACCTGAAGAAGGAAGCGAGCGACCCCTCCCCCTTCCCGGCCCTCACCCAACTTGAAGTCTGGGGTGTCGAGGCCTAGGTAAAGCGAAGGGTGCTTTGGCCATCCTCCTCATACCAAAGGGGGAAGTTGGTGTTCCAGATGTTGTTGTACAGGTTGAAATGAAAAACTCCATCGACTTGGGGCAGTTCATCATCGAAGCAGAGCAGCTTCCTTCGGCTAAGTGAAACCAACGGGGAATCGAGGTTTTCAACAAGCAGTCGCCTCCCCTTGTTTTCATACACAAGACCTTCAACTGCGTGGATCGACCGGGCCCCTTTTGAGACAGTCGAATCCAAAGGCAGTTCCTGAGAGAGCTTGAGCATGCGCCAGGTCCCCCCGGCTTCGGTCTGCAACCCCACCGACAGCCACAGAGCCTCGGGTAGGCGGGTCGCCTCCTTCCTGCTCCAGGCAAGCGTCATTTCAAGAAGTTTTCCCTCCTTGCTGAATCGATACAAAATCTGCACGCATCTCGGCGCCCCCCTCGGACTCTCCTCCTCAGCCTCAAGCGTAGCACAAAGCTCAACCGTTGCAGGACCATCCAATCGAACCAGATTCTTCAGTCTCCCCTTGCAGAGGCGATGCTCGACCTTCGGCTGTACAGCCTCCATGCCCGGCTTGCCATAGTCTGCAAGAATCCAATCCCTGCCTGCATCAAAGTTGCGGTTGTACTGGTGATGGAAGGCATCGTAATCCTCGGCACTGAAGCTCTCATATCGGTATGCCCCGATACCCTCCCCCTTGACAGATTCAGTCCCGTCTGCAGTACGCAGCGAGGCTATGCTGCCGTCATCGGCAACGACAACCTGAGACGATCCAATCCGGATAGGCGTATGTGACGATAACCGCTTTGCCGTTGCTTGCTTGCAAGCAGTCCCGATGTCCAGCGGTTTCAGGACATCGATTGCCTCAATCTGCAGGTTGTGAGGAAGCGAAGCAACCGCTTCATCCAGATACGACCTCTGTTCCTGATGACTGAGGGAAAAGACTGAATACCTGCGTGTCGATCGTCGTTGGTCCTGTGTTCCGAAGATGTGGGCATACTCTTTTTGGGCGAATGCTTCTATGAATTGGTAGGCGGGAGGAACAGCTGATGCAGAGACTACATCAAGCTCCCGCGCCCGGTGGAAATCATCGATAGCATAGTTGGTGTAATCGCCCAGGTACTTTTTGAAATCCATGCCCCACGTATGCTCGCATATCATCAAGAGCCGATCCATGAAACAGTCGCTACCCAGCACGTCGGGTTTCGTCTTCGCCCACGAAAGCAGGCGTTTCAAACACCTGACTTTGTAAGGGTCGCTGCCTATGCCATGTATCCAGGTATCCCCGATCTCGGCTTTTACTACAGGAAGCGTATGCTTGAATGGAAGGATGGCACGTGCATACGAAGAGAGATCGCTTGCCTGAATCGTTGCTCCAGGATATTTTTTTCTCAACGTTTCAAAGACGGCGTACACCTGCCGGACGTCAGGTGGTCCAGCGTTGTCGGCACTGTTCTCGATGACCAGGACATCCTGCAGTTCTCCAATCGGCTCCGAGGAGCCGTAGGAGGCATCGTACTGAACCATCACCTCCTCTCCCGTGGGAGCCTTCCACACAAAAAGAGGAGGTACATCGGGCAGAGTAGACCCTCCGTTGACCCCGATGTGGAGAAACTGCACCCCGGCTTTTGCAAGATAGGGAACCAAGGCAAGGGTATGACCGGGGACATCAGTCATTTTGGCTGCAATTGTTGCATGTCCGAACCGGGCGTCCAGGTTCTGTGACAAGGAAAGTGCATACTCGGTCAGGCTGCTGTTCATCAATTCCGTATGNNGTGGTGAACGGCAGGGCGTGCCAGGTGATGTCACCCGCCTCAATCGCTTCAACGAACAAAGCCCGATCCTGCTCATCTGCATGCTGCAGGTAGTTCTTGACCAACCAACTGCCGGTTGTCCAAACCAGGCGCTCATTTGCGTGTGCATCACGCAGTTGCTTTGCCACCCTGATCGCCTGGGGGATGAACTGCTTGTGATACCGTTCGATGGTTCTCGCAGCCAAATCAGTAAAACCAATATCCAAATGGGTCTTGAAAACCACGTGCACGGTTTTGATCATACTCAGATTCTCTCCTTCTGCTTGCATGAAGGCCCCAACAAATGCATACTGCGTAGAGAGGATTTACCGTGGACACCGAACTGAACAAAGCTTCCAGGCGCCTGTCTGAGCTTCCCATCAGCATTGAACTTTCCGGCTTCACCATCGATGTGCAGTGGTTTCGCATCATGCAAAAATCGGGGCAGTGGGAGATTGAACGTCATGCCCACTCCAGTTTTGAATTCCATATCATTGCCCGTGGCTCCTGCACAGTCGCCACCGACACTCACTCCTTCGTTGCCGAAGCGGGAAGTTTCTACCTTACCGCTCCGGGTGTGTACCACCAGCAATGGTCCCTCTCCGATGAAGACCTGGTCGAGTACAGTCTTGACTGCACCTTCCGTCCTCGAAAAGAGAGCACAGGATCGGCAAGTGAATGGGTGCAGTTGCATGAGTTCTTCCTCTCCTGTGCCTGCCTTCCTGTCAAAGACACCAGCGGCGTCATCGCCCTGTTCGAACAAGCCATCGATGAGGCACTTGAGCTGAAACCCGGCTACTCGATAATCATCCACTCCCTTGTTCCCTCCATCCTGGTCGCTGCTGCACGAAGCATGGGCCTGCACACCAATCCATCCAACGCCAAAGAGAAGAGCAGGATGGATATGATCGCCGATTTTGTCGAGGACAACATCTTCAGACCCATCAGCCCTGCCGATATCGCCGCCTTCATGAACCTCAGCGAGAAACAAGTCTCCCGCATCGTGTTTGCATCCGAAGGGTATTCGACCAAGCGATTCATCACGTTGGCAAAAATCGAGCAGGCCAAGAAAATGCTCACCTCAACCTCATACTCCCTGAGCGAAATCTCCAAGGAGCTGGGCTTTGCAACAACCAGTTACTTCAATACGGTTTTTCGGAAAACCGAGGGAGTTACACCTGGTGTGTATCGTGGGCAGATTCTGGAGAAGCTCGATATACATCATACATAAATGTCTAAAAATTTACAAATATAAAATTGACTTTTGACTGAAATTTCATACTTTACAAACCTCTTTTCACTATATTGTATAGTTTTATGACTATAAGACATGGCAAATATTGTTAAAAATGTCTAAAAATTGAAATCTTAACAACTTTTTATTTGTCTATTTTTTATAATCCATGGTATACTGCC
>NZ_DJGW01000011.1:2756-2909 GCF_002432845.1 Sphaerochaeta sp. UBA5836 | reverse complement strand
TATGAATAAAGCATTGGGAAGGCAGCTGAAGAAATACCGCATATTCTACCTCATGTTCCTTCCTGTAGCCGTGTACTTCATCATATTCTCCTACTATCCATTCCTTCGCGGCCTTATCATGAGTTTCCAGGAGAACAGACTTTTGGGTAATCG
>NZ_DJGW01000011.1:417-2638 GCF_002432845.1 Sphaerochaeta sp. UBA5836 | reverse complement strand
CTGGGTTTCGCACTCATTCTCAATGAGCTGGTTCAGCGGACAGTCAAGCAGACCATCCAAACCATCGCCTACATACCCTATCTTTTCAGCTGGGCGGTCATCGGAGGCATCTGGGTCCTGATCTTCGACCTGCAGGGCTTGGTCAACCAATTCCTCTCCATAATATTCGGGACCGAACCCATTTTCTTTCTCGCAAACCCCGCCTTTGCCCGACCCCTGATCATCGCCATGGGGATATGGCGCTCGATGGGATACTTTGCACTGCTCTTTACGGTAGCAATCATGAATATCGACCAGCAGCTCTATGAAGCTGCACGCATCGACGGTGCCTCGCGTTTGATGCAAATCCGCAAGATCATCCTCCCCTCCCTGATTCCCACCATGAAAACAATCATCGTTTTGCTCTCGATCGGGGTGCTCACCCACTTCGATGAGATTTACGTCATGGTCAATCCTGCCAATCGCAGACTGATCAGCACACTGCTTCTCTTTGTATATGAAACCGGCATCCTCAACTTCCAAACCGGAACTGCATCGGCAGGGGCGACCCTGGTGATGGCAGGCACCCTCTTGATCACCGGCCTGATGAGAAAATTCATCGGGTACGACAAGGAGTAGGCGATGAAGAATCGACTCAGCAAGAAAGACAATCTACCCCTTGCCATGAGGGTGCTGAACATCCTGGTGCTGGTCCTTGTGGTGGTCCTGATGGGACTTCCCATGCTCAACGTCCTGGCAGTTTCGCTCTCCACCCAGGCAAAGAGCGATTCTCCAGGCCTGGTGTTGCTTCCCACCCCGCCCACCTTCGAGGGATATACCTTCATCTGGAAACATACAAACCTTCCCCGCCCCTTCTTCAACACCGTCTATGTTTCGGTGGTGGGAACGGTCCTGCATGTGCTGATGGCCTCCCTTGCCGGCTATATTCTCTGCCAAAACAAGTTGCCGTTTCGCAAGGCCATGACAACATTCATCCTGCTCACCATGACCGTCCCCTACGAGCTTACCATGATCGGCATCTATGCAGTGAACCGGGACCTCGGTCTAACCAATACCTATGCAGGGCTCATCCTCAACGGCATGGTCAGCGGATTCAGTGTCTTTCTGATGCGCAACTACTTCCAGGCCATCCCCCTCTCGCTTGCCGAGTCGGCACGCATAGACGGATCGGGGGAATGGAGGATTTTCTCCTCCATCTATCTGCGCCTTTCGGTTTCGGGATTGATGACCATAGGAACACTCGAGCTGATCAGGCGGTGGAACAACATCACCATGACCATCACCCTCATCAGTGACATGAAGAAATGGACGTTGCCGGTTGTGCTGCGCTACATCCTGTTCGACCAGACATCCACGTCGGGAACCAGCTACATTTTCGCCAATGCAAAAATGGCTGCGGTGGTCATGACCGCCCTTCCCTTGGTCGTCCTGTACTTTTTCACCCAGTCATTCTTCTCAAGCGGAATTATGATCGGTTCGGTGAAGGAATAAGACTCTTCGCTAGCGAGGAGACAAACGATATTACGTACCATGAATCCAAAAGGAGGATGCATATGAAACGTACTCGCGTATTGGTAATTCTGGTGGTGCTGCTGACCATCAGCCTCACGCTGTTCGCCCAAGGTCAGGTTGACAAAGGCGCGGTGGAGGTCAAGGTGCTGGCCGGAGTAACCGGCGGAAAGGATGACGCGGAGAACAAGCTGTTCGAAGAGGCCATGGAGAAGGCAACCGGTCTGAACATCACCTGGGAGAAGGTCCCCTCGGGATACGACCAGGTGTTGATGCAGAAGCTCGGAGCCGGCGAGCAGTATGACCTGATCTACCTCAACCAGTTCCAGATGTACACCCTGGGCAAACAAGGGGCGTTGATGGACCTGACCGACAGGATTGCCGCATCAAAAGTCTATGCAGAGAACGTAGACAAGGCTGAACTTGAGAAAATCCAGTTCAACGGCAAGTACTATGCCGGCTTCAACAAGCTCGAGGTATTCCCGCTGGTCAATGTCAACAAGGCCATCACCGACAAGGTCGGCATCGATTTGAGCAAGCTTTCCACGTTGGATGACTACTACCAGATGCTGAAAAAAGTGAAGACCTACATGGAACAGACCGAGGGACGCAAGCCCTACTATCCGTTCTTCACCTACATGCCGGACATCTGGGACCTGCAGCCGTGGTTCAGCTCGGTCGGTCTCAGACGTGGTGTCTTTATCGATGCGAA
>NZ_DJGW01000011.1:0-241 GCF_002432845.1 Sphaerochaeta sp. UBA5836 | reverse complement strand
GACTGGGCTGCATGGACAGGGCTTTACAACAACAACGCACGAACTGCAGGCACCTATCCCGCAAAGGTCAACGTTGTCGGACTTCCCGGCACCAAGGGCCCAAGCGGCAAGTACATGCTCGAGCAGGGCGGAGCCTCGCTGTGGGCGATTCCCGCCAATGCCAAGAATCCCGATGAAGCATTCAAGATCATCGAGTACATGGCAACCAAGGAAGGAGCCCTGTTGCTTTCCGCAGGTATCG
>NZ_DJGW01000077.1:29623-29769 GCF_002432845.1 Sphaerochaeta sp. UBA5836 | reverse complement strand
TCAGGATTGGTGAAGTCGACCAATCCCATGCCGGCCTGCCAGCGGTCCCACTGCCAGACGCTCCCGTCGGGATTCTTGACCAGATAGCCTTTCTCCATGCCTTCATCGAACAGGTACGATTTCTGGGCCACATAGGGATTGATCCA
>NZ_DJGW01000077.1:28809-29538 GCF_002432845.1 Sphaerochaeta sp. UBA5836 | reverse complement strand
AAAAAGTCGACCCACTGGAATTCGCGCATCCAGAAGCAATCGAAATGGAAGACGTGCAGGGGAATCTCATGGTCCTGCATCCCATCGATGAAGCTATTGACTGTCTTCTCATCATAGTTCGTTACAAAGGAGGTTGAGAGCCACAGGCCGAAGGACCACGGTGGCACCAAGGCGGGCTTTCCCGTAAGCAGCGCATAGTTATGCAACACCGCTTTCAGGTCGTCGCCGCCGATAAGGTAGTAGTCCAGACATTGGCCGGGGACGGAGAACTGCACTGCAGTAACCACCTCCGAACATACCTCGAAGGAGACCTTGCCGGCACTGGCGACAAGCACCCCGTATCCCTTGGAAGAGAGGTAGAACGGAATATTCTTATAGGCTTGTTCACTGCTGGTGCCGCCGTCCTCATTCCAGATATCCACCACCTGCCCGTTTTTCACAAAGGCTGTGAAGCGCTCGCCAAGGCCGTAGATGGTCTCCCCCACACCGAGGTTCAGGTACTCAACCTGATACGGCTCCTTATCATGAACGATGGCATGTCCGCCAAGCAGGCCGTCCGAGGAGGTCAGAACCTTGCCTTTGTAGGTGAATTGGACATCCCCCGGACCCGTGGTCGCCACGTGTGCAGAGAGATCCTTGGAACAGGCTGCAAAGCTGTCCTTGTTCGTTTCAATAGCCAGCAATTTTGCCTGGTCCTCTGCCAGCTCGAAGAAAGGCCCCCGTTTCGGC
>NZ_DJGW01000077.1:18679-28703 GCF_002432845.1 Sphaerochaeta sp. UBA5836 | reverse complement strand
AACATGGAGAGCTTTCCCTCTCCCTTTTGCACATCGACGATGGCAACCTTCGGCAAGTGACGAACGCTCTTGTGTATGTTCCAATAGCCGTCTCTGAATTTCATAGTCTCTCTCCCGTTATGTTTTCACCGCACCGGCAACCATTCCCTTGATGATGTAGCGCTGTAAACTCAAGTAGAACAGAATCGCCGGGAGGATGGTCAACAGAACCCCTGCCATGGCAAAGTTCCATTCGACCTTGTACAGTCCGAAGAAGTTGTAGGCCGCCAGCTGGAGGGTCAAGGACTTTTTCGATCCGCTGAGCACCAACAGGGGCAGCAGAAAGTCATTCCACATCCACATCGTATTGATGACGACGACCGAGACGGTCACCGGCTGCAACAAGGGGAAAATAATCTGAAAAAAGGCCCTGAGCGGGGATGCGCCGTCGATGAGTGCACAGTCATCAAGCTCCTGGGGCACCGATTTCACAGCCCCATGATACATGAAGAGAGCAAGGGAGGCTCCCAATCCCCAATAGAGAACCCCCAACCCCAAGGGAGAGCCGATCAGGTGCAGTTCCTTGGCAACCTTCACCAACGAGATCATGAAGGAGTGGAAGGGAATCATCATCGGGGCGATGAGAATCATGAACATAATGAAGCTGTACCGGGTCTTGGTCCGGGAGAGCTTGTACCCGGCCAAGGAGCTGACCAGCACCACACCGCAGACTCCCACTGTTGTTGCCAGCAGGGTGTTCAGAAAATAGCGGGGGTAGTTCATGATCTTGAACGCATTCTGAAAGTTCTCCCACACCAGTCTTTTAGGGAGGGCGAGTACATTGCTGGTGATTTCGCTGAAGGTCTTGAACGAGTTGATCACCACCAGAAAGAGCGGATAGAGGTAAGCGATGGCAAGCATGAGCAGGATGACGGAAGCCATTGTGGAAGGGAGGGAGTGCTTCTTCATACTTCCACCTCCCGCTGCTTGAATACCCTGACCTGGATGATCGAGAGGATGAGGATCATAAGAAAGAGCACGACAGACTTTGCCGTTCCATACCCGAATCGGTTGATGACGAAGGCTGTGCGGTAGATGTCCAAGGCAATGGTCGTGGTGGTATTGCCCGGACCCCCGTTGGTCAGGCTGAAGATGACATCAAAGGCTTTCAAGCCATTGGAGAGGGAGTGGAAGACACAGACGGTTATGGATGGCATGATCAAGGGAAGAGTAATATGAAAGAACCGTTTGGTCCTATTCGCGCCATCGATCATGGAAGCCTCGATCAGGTCGCGGGGAACCGTCTGCAGGCCTGCAAGGTAGACAACCAGATAGAATCCCAGAGAGTGCCACAGGCTGACCAAGAGCACGCTGAAATAGATGATGTTCACATCTCCCAGCCAGCTGAGCATAAAGATTTCCCACCCGGTCTTTTGGTAAAACGAGTCAAAGCCGGCGGAGAATATGAACCGCCAGATATAGCCGATGATGATCAGGCTGATGATATTGGGGACATAGAACGCAGCACGCAGCACGTTCTTCCCCTTGATATCGCCATCCAGGACTACGGCGAGCAACAAGGCACAGAGATTGACTGCTATGACGCTTCCCAGCGTCAGGCGCAAGGTAAAGCCGAAGGCCTTCCACATATCCGGGTCGTCAAGAAAGAGTTCCTTGTAATTCTGAAGCCCGATGAACGTTTGCGCCTTGTCCAAACCATTCCACTTGGTGAAGGAGGAGGCCACACTCATCAGAAAGGGTATTTCAACAGAGACAAGGATGGCTGCAAAGGCCGGCAGCGTGAAGAGGAGGAAGACCAAACCTCGATTGAGTTGTTTTCGTCGCAGTTGTGTCATGCAGGTTACCTAGTGGCCGGATTCGCTTCCGGCCACAGTCGAAGATGAAGTGTTGTTATTGAGCTGCCTTGGCAATCTTTGCGTAGGCTGCATCCAGGGCATCGAGGGTCTGCTCACGATCGGTGAGACCTGCGCAGTAGCCCTGCAGGATTGCACCAAGCTGCTGCTCGGTTCCGGTGGGGAACATCTGGTAGAACCAAGGATAGCCGGGAGTCCCGCTTGCAAGCAGGGCTGAGGTCTCTTTGGCGATATGGGAGTCGGGAGCAGCAGCACCGATGATCGGAGAGAGCTGCTTTACCTTGCCGGGAATCCAATTCTTGCCGTATTCGCTGGTGGTGAGCCATCTCAGCCAATCGAGGGCGGCTTGACGATTCTTGCCGTCCTTGGCAATGCGGATGGTCTGGTTGGAGTCGAACATAATACCGGCGGTTGCTGCATTGTTTCCGGTAGGACCGACGAGCAAGCCGATTTCGACTTCAGGATTGGTCTTGCGGATGGAGTCTTCGGCCCAGTTGCCCTGGTGGATCATGGCGACCTTGCCGGTAGCCAAAGCGGAGGTCTGGTCGTTGAAGTCGGATTCGTTCGGCTTCGGTCCGCCGTACTTCTTGATCAGGTCCAACAGATCGAACAGCTGGCTCATCTGGGGAATATCCTTGAACTTGAGGGCGCCGCTGTTGAGCATGCCTACGAACTTCTCGTAGCCGCCATAGTTGTCGGTCGGCACATTGGCGATGGCCTGCCATGCAGTCTGGGGAAGAACCCAGAACTCCTTGAAACCGGTGGCGAAGGGCTGGACGCCATTGGCCTGCAGCTTCTTTGCAACAGCCTCAAACTCACTGAGGGTCTTGGGGAGGGTGGTGATTCCATTGTCCCTGAAGACCTTCTTGTTGTAGATGAAAGAGTGGGACTGCACCAAGAAAGGATAGCCGGTCACCTTGCCGTCGCTGATGACACCTTGGAGGGCGCCGGGTTCAATCTGCTTGATGAAGTCCTCGTTGGTCAAGTCGTAGACATAGTCCTTGTAGGTGGAGTTGTCTGCATAGGCACTGCTCATGAAAATGTCGGGAACATCGCCGGAGTTCAGGCGGCTGGTCAACACCGAGCGGTAATCGGTCTGCAGTACCGTAATGTCCAGGGTAACACCGGTTGCTTTTTTATACTCGGCTACCATGTCGTTATACTGCTCTGCAAGTTCGGGGCTGTAGAACAATACATTCAGGGTGACATTTTCATCCTTCTTTTCCTGTTGTCCTGCTGCAAAAAGCGGAGTGAAGGCTACGAGAAGAGCCAACAATACTAACAGCATTTTTTTCATACGATTCTCCTTTTTTTGTACCATTATCCAAATACTATGGTATGTTATACGTATAACACACGGGTATTCGGTTGTCAACAAAATACTTTTTATGAGAAGATACTCAATATTCCCGCAGAAATTGAGGACGCATGGGTATTACACAGAAAGAAATTGCAAAGAATCTGGGAATCTCGTACATGACCGTAAGTCGTGCACTGAACAGCAACGGGTACGTTTCCGATGCACTGAAACAAAGAGTGTTGGAGTATGCAAAAGAGATGGGGTATGAACCCCACCGGGCAAGTCAGGTCTTGGTTCGCAACAGCACCAGGAGACTGGCGTTGTTCTCCTCCACCCTGCCCCGCTACTTCTGGGACGAGATCAACAAAGGGGTGCAGGTCGCAGCCCAACAGCTGAAAGCCTTCGACTACGAAGTACACTATCATCGGGTTCCCGAACTCGATACCCAAGCCTATCTCTCCCTCCTTGAGCAGGAGATCGAGCAAGGAGTCGACGCCGTTGCCTTGGTCAACCAACGAATGTATGACATCGAGGCAGTAATCACCTGCATCGAGCAGGCTGGCCTGCCCTATGTCACCTTCAACATCGATGCACCGCATTCGAAGCGATGCACCTACATCGGGTCGGACTATGTTGCCGGCGGCAGGCTCGCAGCGGACTTCATCGCCCGAACCCTGCAGCTTTCCCAGAAAAAAGAAGTCTTGGTCCTGCAGTGCTCGGAACAGGAACTTTCACAGGCAAAGGGACCGAATATCAACAAGATGCGCCTTGAAGGTTTTTTGGACCTGATGAACCAATCGTTTCCTGAAATCACGGTCCATCTGGAATATTTTGACACAAAGCTGCAGGCGGAGGAGAAAGACAACCAAATCCTCAACCTGGTCCGAAACTACCAAAACAAGGTGCAGGCAATGTACCTCATTCCCGCCTTCAATACTGATTTTCTCCACGCCTTGGACGCAGCAGGGGTACACGATACCATCACCGTTCTCCATGACTTGGACAGCGCCGCCCTGTACCATTTGAAGACGCGGCTTCTTTCGGCCGTCATCGACCAGAGTCCTACACTCCAAGGCTACTACACCGTAATGGCATTGGAAAAAATCCTCGAGTCAAAGCAACCTGCCGATCTTCCTCTTATCCAAATCGACCATAATTTGGTACTCACCGAGAACAGGAACCTCATCCATGGACTGAGTGCCGCCAGGCTCATGTCCTAAAAGAACATGACCTCCACATCCCTTCCATCGAAGCAGACCAGATCCCCCTGGGGATGGATACGAGAGGGAATGCGAATACCATCGACGGTGGTGTACTGACTGCACTCTGCACTCCAGGGAACCTGCTCGAGCTTGCCGTCGAATGAAGCTGCCATACGGTCGTTGGTAGTGAATTTCACCATCTCCCCGCTCTCCAGAAAGGTCGAAACAGTTCTGCTTTCAAGTGATCGGCATCCATGCTTTCACCTTTTCATGCAACTGGTTATCTTCTGTCAAGACATCTTGACTTTCCCCATTAGAACTCTGGACTATGCTAGACATGCAAACAGTACTGCTCTCCGCAATCGTGGTTTTCATCTCCACCAGCATCGACGACCTGGTGCTTCTCATCCTCTTCCACTCCCAAGCAACTACGCGGGTGCAACGAATATCGATACTCGTGGGTCAAATCTTGGGTATAGGGGTGTTGGTAGGTATCAGCCTGGTCGGCTCATATCTTGCAAGCAGAATGCTTGAAGGGTGGGTCATCGGTCTCTTGGGCTTTATTCCCATAATTCTTGGCATACGGGCGATGCTGAGCAAAGAGGAGAGCAAGGAAGAAGCGACGAGAACAGGAAGAAAGAGCCTGCTTGCAACCGTCACCTTGGTGACAATCGCAAGCGGAGGGGACAACCTGGGCATCTACATACCCTGGTTTGCCACCCTCGACGGCGCCTATCTTGGCCTCACGATGCTGGTCTTCCTCGTCTTCACCCTGATCTTTTGGTCCCTGGGCTACCTCCTGGCAAACCAGAGCCACATCAAGACCTTGCTCTCCCGCTTCTCGGCCGTCCTTGTTCCGGTGGTCTTCCTGCTGCTCGGACTTATCATCCTCAGCGAGAACGGCACCTTTGCAAAGCTGGCAAGCCTGTTCTAGTAGGCTGACTCATGCACCCCGCTCACCGCCCTTCCGCTGGGCTCGTTCATTTTCCTGAACGCCTCGTCCCACTCAAGCGCCTTGGCTGTTGAACAAGCGACCGAATCCTCCCGAGGTACGCAGCGTGCCGCACTCTCGCTGGGGAAATGGGAAGCAAACAAGCATCGGTAGTAGTACTCCTCCTTGGTGGCGGGAGTATGGATGGGAAAACGCTTGGCGGCCAGGGCGAACTGCTCATCGGTGACCAGGTTGGAAGTCATGCGCTTGAGCGTATCTATCCAGTCGTACCCAACCCCGTCACTGAACTGCTCTTTCTGCCTCCAGGTGATTTCAGGCGGCAGATACTCCTTGAAGGCTTCCCTGAGCAGCCATTTCTCGATCCGCTTGTCCTCCCCGACGGCGGGACAGAGTTTGAGATCTGGATTGAGATTCATCGCTACATCCATGAACTCCTTGTCCAGGAAAGGAACACGACCTTCGACACCCCAGGCGGCAAGAGACTTGTTCGCCCTGAGGCAATCATAGAGATGGAGCTTGGAGAGCTTGCGTACCGTCTCCTCATGGAACTCACGGGCATTCGGGGCCTTGTGAAAGTAGAGGTAACCGCCGAAGATCTCATCACTGCCTTCGCCGCTGAGCACCATCTTGATTCCCATCGACTTGATCACACGCCCCAAAAGGTACATCGGGGTGGCCGCCCTGACGGTGGTGATATCGCTGGTTTCCAGATGATAGATGACATCGGACAGGGCATCGAGCGCCTCTTGGATGGTAAAGTGCACCTCGTGATGCACCGTACCCAGGTGATCGGCTGCAATTCGGGCCGCCTTCAGGTCGGGTGATCCCTCCAGGCCGATGGCAAAGGAGTGAAGCCTCGGCCACCACGCAGTCTCTTGGTCGTCACTCTCAACCCGCTTTTGGGCGTACTTGGCGGTGACGGCGGCAATGATCGAGCTGTCCAAGCCCCCTGAAAGCAAAACGCCGTACGGCACATCGCTCATCAGCTGGCGCTTAACCGCCGCTTCGAGGGCATGCTTGACCTCCTCGATGCTGCCGCCATGATTCTTGACCACATCATAGCTGGTCCATTCTCGAGTATACCACTGCTTGGGCTTTCCTTCGGGGCTGTAGTAGTATTGTCCGGGCAGAAACAGCTCGATGGAGGAGCAAACCCCTTCCAGGGCTTTCAGCTCGCTTGCCACATAGTAGCGCCCTTCATCGTCCCACCCCTGATACAGGGGGATGACGCCGATATGGTCACGGGCGATGAGATACACATCCTTGGTCCGGTCGTAGAGAGCAAAGGCGAAAATACCGTTCAACTCTTCCAAAAAGTCGGGGCCCTTGTCCTGGTAGAGGGCAAGAATGACCTCGCAGTCACTTTGGGTCTGAAACTCATAGGTATTTGCATAGCGCCTGCGGATCTGCTGATGATTGTAGATCTCCCCGTTCACGGCCAAAACGATATTCCCATCCTTGCTGTACAGCGGTTGACCTCCTGACAACGGGTCTACGATGGCCAGCCGCTCATGGCTGATAACCGCCTTCTCTGATGCAAACACCCCGGACCAGTCCGGACCCCGGTGGCGAATCTTGCGGGACATCGCCAAAACACGGGAACGCAACTCGCTCGTATACGAGCGAATGTCAAACATACCTACAAATCCACACATCCTCTACCTCCAAAAAAAAGCGCTCCTATCCCGTCAGGGTTAGGAACGTCTTTGTTCTTGGGTCGATACTAGACGCTTCAGAGCAAAGATGCAAGAGCCTGTTCAACGATTGCCAGTGCCTTGTCGATGTCTTGTTGCCGTACTATCAAAGGAGGCACGAAGCGAAGCACATCGTAGCCGGCGCTGGCAACCAAAAGTCCGCGTTCAAAACATGCATCGACGACCTTGCGCGGAGAGACGGTCAATACCATGCCGTTGATCAAGCCCATTCCCCGGACCTCCCCGCACAATGTGGGATACAGCGCTGCAAGCTGTACGAGCTTCTCCCGCAGGTAGGAACCCATCTGCTGCACAGCGTCGGTAAACTCTGGATCGTTGAGGCGCCGAACCATCTCGTTGACGCCGGCCATGGCCAGGGCATTGCCGCCGAACGTGGAGGCATGGTCGCCGGGTTTGAATATCTCGTTGGCCTTTTCGCAGGTAAGCATGGCTCCGGCGGGGATTCCCCCGGCAAGCGCCTTGGCGGTGGTCACGATGTCGGGTTTCACCCCGTAGACCTGATAGGCAAACGGCTTTCCGCTTCGCCCCATGCCGCACTGCACCTCGTCATAGATGAGCAGGATGTCCTTCTGGTCACACAGTTCACGCAGGCCCTGGAGGAACTCTACGGTTGCCGGCACGATGCCGCCCTCACCCTGGATGGGCTCGACGATGATGGCACAAGTCTTTTCATTGACCAAGGCCTTCACACTCTCCAAATTATTGAATTTGGCATAGCTGAATCCCTGGGGAAGCGGATCGAAGTTCACATGATACTTGTCCTGACCGGTGGCTGTGATGGCACCATAGGTGCGTCCATGGAAGGAGTGGACCATCGAAATGATATCGGTGCGGGCCGGGTTGCTCTTGTGCCCGAACTTGCGGGCAAGCTTGAGGGCGGCTTCATTCGCCTCGGCCCCGCTGTTGCAGAAAAAGACCCTGTCCATGCCTGCAAGGGTGCACAGACCCTTGGCTGCCGCGATGGCTTGAGTGTTGTAATAAAGATTGGAGCAGTGAAGCAGTCCTTTCTCGACTACCTCAGCGATGGCAGCAGAGAGGCCTGCATCATGGTACCCCAGGGCATTGACGGCGATTCCGCCGACAAAGTCCAAATACTTTTTTCCTTCTTCATCGATCAGGTACATGCCTTCACCGCCGGCAAAAACCACCGGCACCTGGGCATAGGTGTCCAGCAAATATTGTTTGCCTAGTGCGATGCTTGTCTGCATGCTCATACGCTCTCCTTGTCGGTCACCATGGTACCAATACCCTTGGTGGTAAAGATTTCGAGCAGAATAGCATGGCTCACCCGTCCATCGAGGACGTGGACGCTTTCCACTCCTTTCTCCAGCCCGTCGATGCAGCACTGGACCTTGGGGATCATACCCCCCTTGATCGTCCCATCGGCAATATAGGAAAGAGCCTGCCGTTTGCTCAAGGTTCTGAGAATGGAGGCAGGATCATCCTTGTCCTTGAGGATCCCCTCCACATCGGTGAGGAACACCAATTTCTGGGCTGAAAGGGCTCCCGCCACGGCACTGGCCGCATAGTCGGCGTTGATGTTGTAGGTGTTTCCCTGTCCATCTACACCCACCGGTGATACCACCGGAACGAAGTTGTTGGCAAGCAGCGTGTCAAGCAAAGTGGTGTCGACCTTGTCGATCTGACCGACAAAACCCAGGTCCCTGCCCTTCTCATCAAGCTTCCTGCTGCAAAGCATGGTCCTGCCGTCCTTGCCGCTGATACCCGCAGCCTTGATCCCCACACACTCAAGTTCATCAACCAACGCCTTGGCGATGGAACCTGAAAGAACCATTTCCGCCACCTGGGCGGTCTCTGCATCGGTGACCCGCAGCCCGTCGAGGAACTCACTCTTCTTGCCGAGGCGGTCGAGCAGACTGGTAATCTCCTTGCCGCCGCCGTGGACCACCACCGGCTTGAGCCCGATGTACTTGAGCATGGCGATATCCTGGATCACCGACTTCTTCAGGTTCTCGTCCACCATGGCCGAACCGCCGTACTTGACCACTACGATGCTGCCGGCAAAGCGCCGGATGTACGGAATGGCCTCAATGAGTACCTCGGCCTTGAGTATTTCTGTTTCCATTTGGTGTTTCATCAGCTTCTATAGTCTCCATTGATCCGAACGTACTCATAGGAGAGGTCGCAGCCCCATGCGGTACCTTCTCCAGTCCCATCGTGCAACTGTGCCAGCGTAACAATCTCGCGTTCCATGAGAATGCCCTTGGCAAGGTGTTCATCGAAAGCCAACGGCGTTCCATTTTTCACCACTTGGATGGTTCCTTTCGCCGAGGAGAAATACAAGTCCAGCGTTGAGGGATTGAAATCCGCCCCGCTGTAGCCCATGGCACAAAGAATCCGTCCCCAGTTGGCATCACTGCCGAAGAAAGCCGTCTTGACCAGGTTGCTGGTGATGACACTGCGTGCCAGCGTTTGGGCCGTCTGCTTGTCCTTCGCACCCGTCACCTTCACCTCCAGGAACTTCCCCGCACCCTCGCCGTCGCGAACGATCGCCTTGGCAAGCTCGGTATGGACATAGAGGAATGCCTGGGTGAATTGCTCCCACTGGGGATGGCTTGGACAAAGAGGAGTCGTTTCGCTCATGCCGTTGGCAAGAACCAGGACGGTATCGTTGGTGGAAGTATCGCCGTCGACGCTGATCATATTGTAGGTATCGGTTATTGAGGACCCCAACAGGGTCTGCAACGTCTGCTTGTCCACATTGGCATCGGTGGTGATGAAGCTGAGCATGGTGGCCATGTTGGGATGGATCATTCCAGACCCCTTGGCCATGCCTCCGATATGTACCGTTCTGCCCTCGATCTGCAAGCTGACAGCAACTTCCTTGGTAAAGGTGTCGGTCGTACAGATGGCCAAGGCGGCTTCAAATGCCGCCTCGCGGCTTTCACCCAACTCCTTGCTGCACAAATCGATGCCTGCCTTGATCTTGTCCATCGGCAAAGGAACACCGATGACGCCGGTCGAACAGACCAGCACCTCTT
>NZ_DJGW01000077.1:0-18610 GCF_002432845.1 Sphaerochaeta sp. UBA5836 | reverse complement strand
CACCAGCTTCTGGTCCCAGAGCACCGGGGCGGCCTTCACCAGATTGGTGGTGAAAGAGCCTGCAAATGAGCAGGGAACCTGACTGACCACCAGAGCCAGGTCCTTCTTCCGCTTCTTGATGCCGCAGGCGACGCCGTTGGCTGAAAATCCCTTACTTGCGGTAACTGAACCGTCGATAATCTGCATACAAGCCTCCTAGAGGGGGTTGCTCACATAGAGAGGAAGGCCGAGGGTCTCCTCAAAGTTGCACCGGATATTCATGTTCTGTACCGCTTGTCCGCCGGCACCCTTGATCAAATTGTCTATCGCCCCGATTGCGATGACGCGCCTGGTCCTTGCATCGACCTTCCACCCGATGGCACAGATGTTGGTTCCCCGTACGAACCGGGTTTCGGGAAGGGAGGATCCCATCAGGCGGATGAAGCGCTCCTTGCCGTAGTGTTTCTGATATGCAGACTCGATATCACCTTCAGTCACCCCGGTCTTGAGGTTTGCATAGCAGGTGGACAGGATTCCACGGTTCATCGGAACCAAATGGGGAGTGAACTGCACCACGATGTCAGAACCGTTGATAAGGCTCAGTTCCTGCTCGATCTCCGGGGTGTGGCGGTGATTGGTCACCCCATACGCCTTGTACGATTCGTTGCACTCGCAGAACAACGAGTCGATCTTCTCGCTGCGGCCTGCCCCGCTGACTCCGCTGGCGCTGTCGATTATCAGGCTGGATGGATCGACCAATTGCTCGGCCAGCAAGGGAGCAAGGGTGAGAATGGAGCATGTGGTATAGCAGCCCGGATTTGCAATCAGGTTGGCCTTCTCAATCTCACTGCGATGCAGTTCGCAGAGGCCGTAGACACTCTGTTTGAGAAGGTGCTTGCTGCCGTGTTCGGTCTTGTACCAGGATTCATAGACACTGCTTTCCTTAAGCCGATAGTCGGCTCCCAGATCGATGACGATGCATCGCTCCAAGATCTCCTCGGTGACCTTGCGGCTGGCCAGTGCATGGGGGAGAGCTAAAAACAGAACCGAGCAAAGCTTGCTCGCCTCTTGCACATCCTCCTCCTGCAAAACCAGGTCGCAACCACCCGCAAGCGATGGATAGATATCGGAAAAACGCTTGCCCGCGTATGAGTGGGAAGCCAAATAGGTGATCTCAACGTTGGGGTGTGCAGCCAATAAGGATACCAGGACCGATCCTGCATACCCTGTAGCACCAATTACTCCGCATCGCAGCATACAATCCTCCGTGTATACGATAGTGGTATAATTATACAGATAATCCGTTGCTTGACCAGTATCCATGCATATAATTTCAGAAAATTATGTATAAATATTAATTAAGCCAGTGAATTACATCCTTTCCCCAGCTCATTCCCAGCTTTTTCTGCAAAGAAAGTGAAGCTGTATTGGCAGTATCGACATGACAGTAGGGAATGCGCCCTTGATCCAGCAGCAGATTGATGTAGGCTTTCTCCAGCTCCTCACCGATATGTCGTCTGCGCCAGGCAGGCAGGACTTCAAGCATCCCGATGGTCCCTTCGGCGTGCCTGCCGATGAAGGCGGCAAGCTGGCCGTCGACGACAGCCTTCCTCATCGAGCCGGCTGATACACGCTCGGTGATGTACGCCCTGTCGGCATGCTTGTAGTGGGCCAAAACAATATCCAGATCCTCAAGGCACAACGGCTGTATCGTGACTTTCGACGAGAGGACAAACCGCTGCTTGCTCGGATAGACGGCTTGCACGCAACCCAGATGGTAGGGCAATCCTTGTGCCTTGAGATATTCGACCAACGGCCCTTCATGAACACAGAGGGCGTCGTCGCTTCCGACCATGAGTTTTGCAAAGTCGGGCAGTGCCTGCTCGTCAAACAGTGCACAACAACGCGTGTTCTTGTTGATGCAAATCAATACACCCGCCTCCGAGGCCAGAAGGACCTCTGCCGTCCCCTCTCTCAGCGGTTCGATGAGATCGATGTAGGTGATCTCCCCTTTACTCTCTAAAAACGAAACGATATCCATGCTCACAGTTTACAATAAACACGTAAGGATTGTCACTTCAAGCTGAGCACTCCATGCACCAGAGATGAAACCAAGGACAGGTTGTAGAGAATCAGGGCCGATACAGAGAGAAACACGGGAGGATCGGAGAGCAGCATCAGGGTGACCAATGAGACAACAGCTGCCACTGAACCAAAGACGAAGAATAGGAATGGGCCTTTTGCCAAAAAGGTCCCCACCATGAGAAACAAAAGGGCAATGATGGCGACAAAGCCCAATTCGGCCGTCATCAAGTAGTCAAAGACCAGCTCGGAATTGACGATCAGTGATATCAGCGAGAAGAAAAACGGAGACAGGAGAACCAGTGCAACGAGCAGCGTTCCTATGAGCAGAAAAGCCTTTGCTCCGCCTGTCGCCTTCATGACTCACTCTTTCCCAACATGGTACCGACCAATTTCAACAGCACATCGTCCACAACCAAGTCGGCGCGGGTGTGCTTGGCGTCGATTCGCGGTTTTTTCATCAGCTGCCGGTAGGCGTCGCAGATCCACAGGCTTGCAGTCTCGGGTGGAACGATGGAGGTATCGAGAACCAAATCAAAAAGCGCTGCATCATTCTGGTTGTACTGCAGGTCGGTTTGCACAAAGCTGGTCCGAATCAGTTCCTGCTCGATCAAAGCTTTTCTAGCCTCGATATCAGTAGTACCATACTCCTTCTGCTTTCGCTCAAGCCGTACAGAAAGCGGTGCTTTCAGTCGAACGTTGAGAATATCGGTGTACCCCTGGAAGAGACCGAATCCTCCCCGGCCGAGCAGCACCACATTGCCAACCTTTGCGAAGGCACGCATTACAGTAAGCAGGAAGTCGATGGTCACGGAACGTTGAAGATTAAAACGTTCCCAAAAACCGGGGCGGGTGTTGTACACTTCCTCGAAGGCACTGAAGCCGTAGGCATGCATGACTTTCTCGATGTCTTCCTTGTCAATAAAGGACAAGCCCAGTTGTTCGGCAACCCGTTTGGCAATGAAGGTTCCTTCACTGCCTATCTGACGAGAAATGGTAATGACTCCCATAGACACCTCCTTCTGGTATTTTTATGGTATACCTGTAATTACCAGAAGTCAAGAAACAGGTCTACAAGCTTGTGTAGTCCAAGCCCAATACATCCTCGATAAACACTTTTGCAAGGGCGGGATCAAATTGGGTCTGACTGCAGCGTTTGATCTCCTGCGCAGCCTGCTCGGTGGTCACCGTTTTGCGATACGGTCGGGAGGAGGTCATGGCGTCATAGGCATCAGCGATGCTGATGATCCTCGACTGCAGGGGAATCTCCTCTCCCCTGAGGCCTTTTGGATACCCGTTGCCGTCGTAGTGTTCATGATGCGCCAACACATACTGGGCGAGTCCGGCCATATCCTCAACCGAGTTGAGAATGCGGTATCCGATTTCGGAGTGCCGCTTCATCTCCTTCCACTCTTCGGCTGTCAGCCTGCCATCCTTGTTGAGTATGGACTCATCAATGGCAATCTTGCCGATATCGTGCAAGAGGCCCACCAGCCTCAGCTCATTGGCCGCCATTTCACCCAGGCCGGAGGCCCTGGCAAGGCGTTCACACAACTCGCTGACGCGCCTTGAGTGATTCTCCTCCCGCTTGTTCTTCTCGTGGAGGGTGTTGATGATTGCATAGACGGCTTTTCCCTGGGTGTGGGGGCTGTCGACGAGCTTTCTGGTTGCCAGGTCCTTCTCCGCCTGCTTGATCGCCTCGTTGATGCTGCCTTGGGCGGTATCCAAGGAAGCAAGGCCGAAGCTCATTGAGGGAACCACCGAACCCATCATCTCCAAGGAGGCTATATCACTCGTTACTCCACCAAGAAGGGTCTCAACCTGGTCGGGGTTTCGGTTGAAGAAGAACAGGGCAAACTCATCACCTCCCACCCGGCTGACATAATCGCCTTCAGGTAGATGCTTTTCCAATATTCGTGCTATGCGGCTGAGCAGGCGGTTGCCCTCATCGCGACCGAAGGCCTCGTTGAGGATTCTGAGCCCGTTCACATCCCCGAACGCGACAGTGAGAATCTGGTCATCGGCAATTTGCAGATCCCGTACATACTCTTCAAAATGCACACGGTTGTAGAGTCCGGTGAGAGCATCGTGGTTGGAGGCATACAGGATTTTTTGCTCGTACTGCTTGCGTTCAGTGATGTCGACGGTCATGCACAAGGACTCAACATTTTTCATATCCTTGGTGGTGAAGATGGAGAGGGAGAGATTGGCCCAAAGGATCTGTCCATCCTTGCGGATGAATCGCTTGTCTATAGACAGAATTCCTCCCTCTTTGTTCAAAAGACGCTGGGTGGTCACTCTGCTGAGCGCTTTGTCCTCAGGATGGGTGAACTCATCCCAACGCCTTCCCAGCACCTCTTCCCTGGTATATCCAAGCATGTCGGCATAGCTTTGGTTGATGTTCTCAATCCTGCCGCTTTCAACATCGGTAAGGGACATGCCGATCGGGGCTTGTTCGAACATGGTCTTGAACAATTGTTCGCTTTTTTCCAACTCGGTGATTGCGAGAACCCGCCTGGCCTGGCTGAAAAACAGGAGACTGAGCAGATAGGTTCCTATGGGATAGACAACAAGAATCGGGAACGCCATGACGCCGATAACCGTCCTACGGATGTCTGAAGGCATGAGCAGCATGGCAAGCAGCATGCCTATGTGGGTGACCACTCCCATCAGGTAGTACTCAAAACCAAACATTTCATGCTTCGCAAGCACCTTGTCATAGCGCTTCCGGTGCCAAACGCTCCCAACAATGCTGCTCAGCAGAATGGTCGCAAGGCCTGTATAGATGCCTCCACCACCGATAATAAGCCGGTAGACAGCCATCATACCTGCTCCGATGGCTGTTGGGATAAAACCGAAGACCATGCCTGATACAGTGAGCAGGATGGTTCTCGAGTCAAATATCACCCCTTCATAGAGGGTCAGGGGATTGAGCATGACCAGTATGCCGATGATCCCGACAACCGAGCCTACAAGCACTTTATGGGATGTGAGCCTCTTGAGATTGCGAAACGGGTAGGTGGCGAAGAAAATCATGAGGGCTAGAAGCAGGGCGATATTAAACAGGATATTGAACATCACAGCCCCCTTACCGAATCGTCGAACAAGCAAACCTTATTCTTTCCAGAGGCTTTTGCCTGATAGAGGGCACGGTCTGCATCGGCGATCAACTCGCTTTTCTCAAGGTCCTCATAGCAAAGTCGTGCTATGCCGATGCTGATTCGTATCGAAAGCACCTGGCTCTGGTAGTGGAAGTGTGTTTTTTCCACCTGCTTTCTCAAACTCTCACCCATTGCAAAGGCCTCCTCGTCCGTCATGTCTGTAAGAGCCATGACAAACTCATCACCTCCCAAGCGGGCGATGGCATGGTTATGCTTCAGCACATCCTTTGCGATACCGGCAAACTCCTTCAGTACGGCGTCGCCGGCCAAGTGGCCATACTGGTCATTCACATCCTTGAACCGATCGATATCGCAGAGCATGATGTGGGCCCTGCCCTTCTCCATCAAGTGTATTCTCACCCTCTCAAGAAAGTATCGTCGGTTGTACAGGCCTGTCAGGGGGTCGATGTAGGAAAGTTCACGCAATTTTTTTTGGAGGTTTCTCCGCTCGGTTATGTTGATGATTTGTGCAGTAACTGCCCGTTGGCCCATATACGGGGTCTTGAGAGGGAACATCCTGGTTTCAAACCACTGCGTTCCTCCCGGTCCATTGAATTCAGGAAGCACCACCTTGTTGGTCTCAAGCTGATAATCAAATGCGTTGAGACAGTTCATTTCCAGGGTGCGGCGCACCTGTTGCATGTAGAAATCGGCAAACTCCTTGGGCATGAAATCATAAATATTCCTGCCTTTCATGGGCTTGCCGTCATCATAGAGACTTCGATCGGTTCCTCCGAACACCTCAAGGTACGTACCATCCTCGCCGATGACAAAAAAAGGATCGGGAATGGTGTTGAAAAGTGAATAGAGTAGTTCAGAAAGAATCTCCTGGTACATCCTGCCTCCAAGCTATGAGCACTCATACTGTACCATGAATATCTTCGGATACAACAGGGAACCCCCCTGTTTTCAGAAGGGTTCCCAAACCCAGGAGGAGTCCTATATATTATACGGAGTACAGCAGTTGCTCGTACGTGGGTATCGGATAGTAGCTCTCACCCATCAGAAGCTCTGCGGAATCACTGATCGACCGTACTTCAGCCATTGCAGGGAGCACCTGGTCGTGATAGTACCTGCTTGTCTGAAGAACCTCACCCACCATGCGTGCGTCCACCACCCGCTTCTCAAGCTCAGTCACAGCCGATTCGAGGCTGTCTGCAAGCCTGCTCAGGGAGGTGACGGTGGATTTCTCGTAGGAGAGCGAAAGGGAGGGAACCAGGACCAGTTTATCCTGTGCTGAACGGGCCAACATACCGCTGAATGTGCTGAGGGCGGGAAGAATCTGCTTGCGAACCATGTCGGTCATGGTAAGCGCTTCGATGTTGATCGTCTTGCAATAGTTCTCCAAAACAATCTCGTAGCGGCTGTGGATTTCGGTCTCGCTGAGTACGCCGAACTTGGAGAAGAGAGCGATGCTCTTCTTGCTGATGAAGGCCGGAAGTGCATCAACGGTGGATTTCAGGTTCGACAACCCCCGCCTCTGGGCTTCCTCGACCCAGGCCTGGGCATAGTTGTTTCCATTGAACACGATCCTGCGATGCTTCTGATAGGTCTCCTTGACCAGTTTGGAAAGAGCACAGGCAAAGTCCGTCTCTTTCTCCAACTGATCGGCAAACAGGGAGAGCTTGTCGGCTATGATCGTATTGAGTACAAAGTTCGGACCACTGACGGAGAAGGAGGAGCCCAGCATCCTGAATTCAAACTTGTTTCCGGTGAAGGCGAACGGACTGGTGCGGTTGCGGTCGGTGCTGTCCTTGGGAAGCGGAGGCAGCAGGTTCACCCCCAGCAGCATCGAGGTGGGGGCTTTGTTTGGACAATCAGTCCCGTCGGCCAATGAGTCGAGAATGTTGGTGAGCTCCTGGCCGAGGAACATCGAGACAATGGCGGGAGGGGCTTCATTGGCCCCGAGGCGATGGTCGTTGCCGGCATTTGCGACGGAAACCCTGAGAAGGTCCTGATACTCATCCACCGCTGCAATCACGGCAACCAGGAAGAGCAGGAACTGGGCATTGTCCTTCGGGTTGTCTCCTGGTTCCAGCAGGTTGATTCCGCTATCGGTGGAGAGGGACCAGTTGTTGTGCTTGCCCGATCCGTTCACCCCGGCAAACGGTTTCTCGTGCAACAGGCAGACCAGCCCATGCTTGTCGGCAACCTTTTTCATCACCTCCATGGTCAACTGGTTGTGGTCGACGGCTAGGTTGCTGGTGGTGAAGATGGGGGCAAGCTCATGCTGGCTGGGGGCAACCTCGTTGTGTTCGGTCTTGGCCAGGATGCCGAGCTTCCACAGCTCTTCATCAAGTTCACGCATGAAGGCCGACACCCGGCTCTTGAGGTTGCCGAAGTAGTGGTCTTCCAGCTCCTGGCCTTTCGGAGGTCGTGCCCCTAGCAGGGTTCGACCGGTATGGATCAGGTCCTTGCGTTTCAGATAGAGGCTCTTGTCGATCAGGAAGTACTCCTGTTCCGGCCCGACGGTGGTCACCACCCGTTTCACTTCTGTCTTGCCGAAGAGCTTGAGAATCCTCAAAGCCTCTCTGTTGATAACCTCCAGGGAGCGAAGCAGCGGAGTTTTCTTATCCAGAACCTCGCCGCTGTAGGAACAGAAGGCGGTGGGGATGCACAAGGTGTTTTCCTTGATGAAGGCATAGCTTGAGGGATCCCAGGCGGTATAGCCACGGGCCTCGAAGGTTGCTCTCAGTCCGCCGGAGGGGAAGGAGGAGGCGTCGGGCTCACCCTTGATGAGCTCCTTGCCGCTGAACTCAAGCAGGGCCGAGCCATCCTTTGCGGCTGAGATGAAACTTTCGTGTTTCTCAGCGGTGATTCCTGTCATCGGCTGGAACCAGTGGGTGAAGTGGGTTGCGCCTTTGCTCAGCGCCCACTCTTTCATGGCATGCGCCACCTGATTGGCTATGGTGATATCAAGCTCCTTGCCCTCGCGGATAGTCTGCTTCAACTCACGATAGGTGTCTTTGGCTAGATATTCGCGCATCATCCTATCACCGAACACCATGCACCCGAAATACTGGTCAACACGTTCTGTCATACACTGCCCCCTCTGGTGGTGTTAACGGGTTTTCGGCACACTCATCCCCTGACTTTGTCACCAATTAGGCCGTCAAGAAACAAGGTGCCCACAAACCCAATTCCGACACACATGCCGGAAAAAGAGAAAGGCGCTGTAGCCCATAACGGACTACAGCGCCTTTGCTGATGGCACTTTGTACACCCAAGAAAGGATTACTGTCAACTGGGGTACATAAGATTTTCAAAGCAGAAGGATGAATCCATACAACAAAACGGTGTACCATTTGCCCATATTGTTTATATTATAAGACTAAATTTCAATTTTGTTTAATAATATAAACAATAAGGCTTGTATATTCATACCATCACCCCTATACTGTCCACATGGGACAAAAAACAGTCGTCCTGCTTCCAAGCGTTGCGGCCAAGCTTGAAACAATGGGACATCAGATTAAACTCGCCCGCCTCAGAAGAAGTCTGCCGGTTGAGCTGATAGCCGAGCGTGCCGGTATCAGCAGGGCAACGCTCTGGGCTGTAGAAAAAGGATCGCCATCGGTTTCGATGGGAGCCTATGTACAAGTCCTGCTTGCCATCGGACTGGTGGATGACATCCTTCTCATCGCCAAGGACGATATTCTGGGAAGGAAATTGCAGGACCTCTCCTTGCCTGTAGGCAAGCGGGCTTCAAAGAGGTGATAAAGCCTTTGCATACATCACTGTAGAACAAGCAATCCGATAAATTTCCGCCGCCCCCGTGACAAACTCTCCATTCTTGGATACACTGTGCAAAATTACCACAGGGACAAAGGCGTCCACCAATGGTAGCTTCATGAGCAAGCTATCGATGGTGGACGCCTTTTTTCATGCCCGGGGAGTACACACAATGGACTGTTATCACCAGCGAACGCCTTTGGAAGGAGAATTCCGCAACAGCAGCGGATGCGCCATCAGCGGCATCATAGACCGCAGCGGCAAGCGCTTTTCAGCGCGGGAGGCCATCACCTCCATCTCGGTCATGCATGACAGGAGCAACGGATTGGGAGGGGGATTTGCAGGATACGGAATCTATCCCGAGTACAAGGACTATACAGCCTTGCACATATTCTACTACTCATCTGAAGCCAAGCGGGCATGCGAGGAGTTCCTTGAAGAACACTTCGATCTTATCAACCTCTCCAAGATTCCCACCAAGAAACACCCCGCCATCACCGACGTACCCCTCATCTGGCGGTACTTTGTCACCGCGCTTCCCACCAAGCTATCCTTCAGCCAGCTGGATGAGGATGAGTATACCGCCCGGTGCGTCATCCGCATCAACCGGGAGATNNTATGTGTTCTCCTCGGGCAAGGACATGGGCGTATTCAAGGCTGTCGGATTCCCCGAGGACGTAGGCGAGTTCTACATGCTCGACGAGTACGAAGGCTATAGCTGGACTGTTCACGGCCGCTACCCCACCAACACTCCTGGATGGTGGGGCGGCAGCCACCCCTTCAGCCTGCTCTCCTACAGCGTGGTGCACAATGGTGAAATCTCCAGCTACGACGCAAATCGTCGGCATATCGAGATGTACGGCTACGCTTGCACGCTGCAGACCGATACCGAGGTCATCACCTATATGATCGACTACCTGCACCGCAGGATGGGTCTCACCCTTGAAGAGGTCTCCCATGTACTTGCCGCCCCTTTCTGGTCGACGATCGAGCAGAAGGAGAAGGTTGAGCGCGATGAGTATGCATACCTGCGCAATACCTTTGCGAGCATGCTCATCACCGGTCCCTTCTCGATCATCCTCGGCTTCAAAGGCGGCTTGATGGCCCTCAACGACCGGCTCAAGCTGCGCAGCCTGGTTGCCGCCGAGAAGGGAGACCGGGTGTACCTGGCCAGCGAGGAAGCGGCAATCAGGGTCATAGAACCCGAACCGGACCGGCTCTGGTACCCCAGCGGAGGAAAAGCGGTCATCGTCACCCTGGACGCTATGCAAGAAGGAGAAGAGAATGGGCATCAACTATCTGTATCCGCCCTTTGAGATAATCCGCAACCAGGACAGGTGCATTGCCTGCAGGGTCTGTGAACGGCAGTGCGCCAATTTGGTACATCACTACGACGAGGAGAGCGGTCGCATGAAAGCAGATGAATCGCTGTGCGTCAACTGCCACCGATGCGTCTCCCTCTGCCCCACCCGTGCCCTGAAAATCGTAAAGACCGATCACACATTCAAGGAGAATGCCAACTGGAAGACCGAGGTTATCGAGGACATCTACCGGCAGGCCCAGAGCGGAGGGGTGCTGCTCGCCTCGATGGGGACTCCCAAGGATTATCCGGTCTATTGGGATAAAATGCTGATCAATGCAAGCCAGGTGACCAATCCCTCCATCGATCCATTGCGCGAGCCTATGGAAACGAGGACTTACCTGGGGAAAAAGAGTTCCAAAATCAGCAGGGATGCAGATGGGCGAATCATAACCAGCACATCCGGTCAATTGAAACTCGATATTCCCATCATGTTCAGCGCCATGTCCTACGGCTCGATCTCCTACAACGCCCATAAGAGTCTGGCCATGGCCGCCAGCGAGCTGGGCACCTTCTACAATACCGGCGAGGGCGGCCTGCACAAGGACTTTTACCAGTATGGGAAAAATACCATCGTACAGGTTGCCTCGGGGCGCTTCGGCGTACATCCCGAATACCTGAATGCCGGGGCTGCCATTGAGATAAAGATGGGACAGGGGGCCAAGCCGGGTATCGGGGGACACCTGCCCGGCTCGAAGATCGGCGAGGATATCTCGGCCACCCGCATGATCCCCCTTCATGCCGATGCCATAAGTCCCGCGCCCCATCATGACATCTACTCCATCGAAGATCTCAGGCAGCTGGTCTACGCCCTCAAGGAAGCGACCCGCTACACCAAGCCGGTCATTGTCAAAGTGGCGGCCGTGCACAACATTTCGGCCATCGCAAGCGGCATTGCCCGCAGCGGTGCGGACATCATCGCCATCGATGGATTCCGCGGAGGCACGGGAGCGGCCCCGGCGCGCATCCGTGACAATGTCGGCATTCCCATCGAGCTTGCCTTGGCCAGCGTCGACCAACGCCTTAGGCAGGAGGGCATCAGGGGCAACGTCAGTCTGGTGGTGGGCGGCTCGATCCGCAGCAGCAGCGATGTCGTCAAGGCCATCGCCCTCGGAGCCGATGCCGTCTACATCGCCACCAGTGCCTTGGTCGCCCTCGGCTGTCATCTGTGCCGTACGTGTCACAGCGACAAATGCAACTGGGGTATTGCCACCCAGAATCCAGAGCTGGTCAAGCGCTTGAATCCCGAAGTGGGAAGCCGTCGCCTGGTCAATCTCCTCACTGCATGGGACCACGAGATCAAGGAGATGATGGGAGGCATGGGCATCAACAGCATCGAAGCGCTCCGAGGCAACCGTCTGATGCTCAGGGGCATTGGATTGCATGAGACCGAGCTGAAGATTCTCGGCATAGCCCATGCCGGCCAATAGGAGGCAAACCATGAAACGCATCTATGTCAATGAAATGTGGTGTCTGGGCTGCCACCTGTGCGAGTACTACTGTGCGTATGCCAATTCGGGTGTACAGGACATGGTCAAGGCGCTGAAAGACAAGCAGATCAAGTCCCGCATCACCGTCGAGCAACGAGGGACCATCAGTTTTGCAGTGAATTGCCGCCACTGCACCGAACCACTGTGTGTAAAAAGCTGCATCGGCGGCGCCATTACCAGCAAGGATGGAGTGATCGTCATCGACCAGAGCCGCTGCGTTCTCTGCTACTCCTGCATCATGGCCTGCCCGTACGGCGCCTTGATGCCAGCTGTGGAAGGGGTGATGCAGAAGTGCGAGCTCTGTACCACGAACTCCCAAGGACAGCCTGCCTGCATCCAAGGTTGTCCGAACAAGGCCATCGTTTTCGAGGAGCGTTGATATGCACTACGTCATGATAGGAAATTCGATCGCGAGCACCGCTTGCATCGAGGCAATCAGAAGCATTGACCGGAAGGGCTCAATCACCGTTATCGGGGAGGAGGACCATCCGTGTTACAGCCGGCCCCTCATCTCCTACCTGTTGCAGGGAAAAACCGATGAGAACCGCATGAAATACCGCACTGCCGCCTTCTATGAAGAGAACAAGGTGACAGTGTTGCAAGGAACCCGTGCAACGAGCATCGACCGAGAGGGGAAGACGGTATGCCTGGATGGGGAAACAACCCTCTCGTACGACAAGCTGCTCCTGGCAACCGGCTCTTCTCCCTTCGTTCCCCCGATCAAGGGGCTGGGCGAGGTGAAGAATTGGTTTACCTTCCTCACCCTTGATGAAGCAAAGCGCCTGCAGACCCACCTGAAGAAGGAGAGCCGTGTCCTCATTCTGGGTGCAGGCCTCATCGGCCTGAAGTGTGCGGAGGGAATTCTTGACAAGGTGCAGTCGGTCAGTGTGGTTGACCTCGCCCCGCGGGTTCTGATGAGCGTGCTCGATGAGGCTTCCTCCATTCAGGTGCGTGACCACCTCCAAGAGCAGGGGCTTCGGTTCTACCTGGGCGACAGCATCCAAGAGTGCACCGCCAATGAAGCCCTGCTTCAGAGCGGAATTGTCATCGGTTTCGACCTTCTGGTCATTGCAGTCGGGGTGAGGCCGAACATACAGCTTGCCTCTGAAGCAGGCCTTGCAGTCAATCGGGGGATTCTCGTCGACCAAGGGGGAAGGACGGGTGACCCGGATATCTTTGCTGCAGGCGACTGTTCGGAAGGTCCTGAGATGATAAGCGGCCAACGAGCGGTGCTTGCCTTGCTTCCCAATGCGTACCTGCAAGGAGAGACAGCGGGTAAGAATATGGCCGGCGACGAGGCCGGCTTTGACAAGGCCGTCGCCATGAATGCCCTTTCGCTTATGGGGCTGCACCTTATTACGGTGGGGCGGTACGAGGGAGAGTCGCATGTGATCCCCTGCAAGGACGGATACAAGCGCCTGTTCGTCAAGGACAACCATCTAGTCGGGTGCATCCTGGTCGGTGAGGCAAGCAAAAGAGCGGGAATCTACACGGCAATGATCCGAAACAAAGTCGAGCTTGACTCGCTCGATTTCGACCTGATCTGTGAGGAGCCTCTCTTGATGGCCTTTGCAAAGAACGTACGACAGCAGCAATTGGGAGGGCCCGTATGACACACATAACTGCAGGCTTCATGGAGTATGAAGCTTTGAACAAGGCCATCAGAAGCGTGGAGGATGAGCAGATCACCATCGAACAGGCAAACGGGCAACGATATATCGGTTCGGCGCTTGCAGACAAGCAGCTGTTCATCAAGGGAACGGCGGGCAACGCCCTCGGATGCTTTCTCGACGGGGGCACCATCACAGTCTTCGGCAATGGCCAGGATGCAACCGGCGATACCATGAACGACGGCAAGATCGTCATCCATGGCAGCTGCGGTGATGGAACTGGGTATGCAATGCGCGGGGGTTCCATCTATATCCGCGACAGCTCCGGCTATCGTTCAGGTATCCACATGAAAGCGTACCAGGAGAAACAACCCTTGTTGATCATCGGCGACCGTGCAGGAAGCTTTCTGGGCGAGTATCAGGCAGGCGGGACGATCATCGTGTTGGGACGCAATCAGGAGGGCAAGCCCCCGGTGGGATATTTCTGCGGGACGGGTATGCACGGTGGAACAATGTATCTTCGCTGTGATACACTTCCTGCGAGCCTGCCCAAGCAGGTCTCCGTCCGTGATGCCTTGGATAGCGACAAAGAGCTGCTTTCCAGTCTCCTTGACGAGTATTGTACGATTTTTTCCTTTGACAAGCAGATGCTGCTTGCTTCTCACTTTTTTGTACTGCAGGCAAACTCTGCTACACCCTATCGGATGTTATACACCCATGTTTGAGAGAGGGAGGTTTCCAATGACCAATACCCATAGCGAAGTGATGAGCTTCATCAAGGAACAGGATGTGCGGTTTGTACGCCTTGTTTTCTGTGATATCTTCGGCCAGATAAAGAATATTTCCATCTCAGCCGATGAACTGGATCGGGCTTTTACCACCGGCATCTCCTTCGATGCATCGGCGGTAAAGGGTTTTTTGCAGGTCGATGAGAGTGATTTGCTCCTCTTTCCCGACGCATCCACTCTCTCCATCCTCCCTTGGAGACCGGCCCAAGGCCGGGTGGTTCGCTTCTTCTGCTCCATCAAGCGGCCGGACGGAACGCCTTTCGAAGGTGATGGGCGCTCCCTGCTTGCAGAAACGGTGCAGAAAGCCACCCTGCAGGGGTATCAGTTCGGGGTGGGACCCGAATGCGAATTCTATCTCTTCAAACTGGATGAAAACGGGCTTCCCACATTCCAGCCGATGGATAGGGGCTCCTATCTCGATGTCGCCCCTCTGGACAAGGGAGAGAACGTCAGACGGGAGATCTGTCTGACCCTCGAGCAGATGGGCTTCTATACCGAACGCAGCCACCATGAATCGGGTCCGGGCCAGCATGAGATCGACTTCAAGTACGGCTCCCCGTTGGAGGCGGCCGATAACTTCATCACCTTCAAGTCGGTGGTAAAGACCATTGCCGACCGAAGCGGGCTGTTTGCCTCGTTCATGCCCAAGCCCTTGGCCCAGGAGAGCGGCAGCGGCCTGCACATCAACCTCTCCATTACCCAGGAAGGCAAGCAGGACAGGGTACTTGAACAACAGATGACTGCCGGCATCCTGAACCGCATCAATGAGATCTCCCTGTTCCTCAATCCATTGATGAATTCCTATGAGAGACTCGGTTGCTTCGAGGCTCCCCGCTACATCGGCTGGGGGCGGGCGAACCGTTCGCTTTTGATCAGGCTTCCCCAGACCAGTGCCGAATACCGGAGGATCGAGGTCCGGTCAGCCGACCCTGCCTGCAATCCCTACCTTGCCATCACCTTGCTGCTCAATGCTGCTTTGGAAGGGATTCAAAACCACATGGTCCCCGAGGAGGAGTACGTCGGTTCCGCATACCAGAAACAGCATGGGAAGACCCTGCCCCAGTCGTTGTTCGATGCCATCGAACTGGCGAAGAACAGTGAGTTTGTCTCATCAATCGTCCCCAAGCGACTGCTCGAATATTTCTTGGAGGCCAAGCTCGCCGACTGGCGCTCGTACGAGGATGCCGGCGATAAGCACCTGGCCAGCCGTCTTCCATTCTTCTTGACTACCTAGGAGGTTGAGTGATGCGTGTTCTGGTGGTTTCGTCGACCGAGAAGGGATGTGAATCCCTGTGTAATCTCATCGTAGAGCATGAGAGACGGGTCGACATCACCAAATGCCAGAGTGCTTCCCAGGCAAGGCGCATCATCCTTGATTCCGAGCTGGATTTGGTCATTGTCAATGCTCCCTTGCTCGATGAGTCGGGCGAGGAGCTTGCGGTCATGGTTACCCAGCAGAGTCTCGCCACCTCGATCCTGGTGGTGAAAGCCGAATATTTTGAACAGGAGCAGGCGCTGTACTGCGACCAAGGCGTCCTAGTGGTTTCCAAGCCGGTCATCCGCCAGATGTTCTTCCAGGCCTTGAGCCTTGGGTTTTCCATGCGAAAGCGCCTGTCTGCAATGCATAACGAGAACGAGAAACTACACCGCAAGATAGAGGAAATCAAGCTCATCGACCGCGCCAAATGGGCCTTGATCGAGAACCTTGGCATGGATGAAAACCAGGCGCACAGACATATAGAGAAACAGGCGATGGATTTGCGCAAGAGCAGATACGATGTCGCTTCCCTGATTTTGAAAACGTATCAGATGTAAATGAGTACGAGGAGAGAGTATGGCCAAACATGTATTTGTGACCGGCGGGGTTGTTTCGGGCCTTGGCAAGGGAATAACGGCAGCGTCCTTGGGACGACTGCTCAAGGCTAGGGGGCTGAAAATCGCGGCACAAAAGCTTGATCCCTATATGAACGTCGACCCGGGAACGATGAGCCCTTACCAGCATGGAGAGGTGTTCGTCACCGAAGATGGGTCGGAGACCGACCTTGACCTCGGCCACTACGAGCGCTTCATAGACGAGGACCTGAACAAGTTCTCCAACCTTACCAGCGGAAGAGTGTACTGGAACGTGCTGACCAAGGAGCGTAGTGGTGCATATCTGGGCTCGACGGTCCAGATCATCCCGCACGTAACCGGGGAGATCAAGGACGCCATCTACTCGTTGGCCAGGAAAACCGAGGCCGATGTGGTAATTACCGAGATCGGAGGGACCACCGGCGATATCGAGAGCCAACCGTTTTTGGAGGCGATCAGGCAGATCGGCCACGAGGTCGGCCGCACCAACTGCCTGTTCATCCACGTAACCTTGGTCCCGTATCTGAAGAGCAGCGCCGAGCACAAGAGCAAGCCCACCCAGCACTCGGTCAAGGAGCTGATGGCATCGGGCATTTTCCCCGATATCATCGTCACCCGCTCCGATGAGCCGCTGGAACAGAGCATCAAGGATAAAATCGCTCTCTTTTGCAATGTAAAGCGTGACTGCGTGATTGAAAACAAGACCGTTCCGGTTCTCTACGAGGCTCCCTTGATGCTGCATGAGGAACAGTTGGACACCATCGTCTGCCGAGAACTCAACCTTGTAACAAAGGAACCAAACCTTACTGAATGGGAGGAGATGCTCAGAACCATTAAAGCAGCTAAGAAACAGGTACGCATTGCCCTGGTAGGCAAATACATCCAGTTGCACGATGCCTACCTCTCGGTCATGGAGGCACTCAAGCACGCCTCCTGGGCTTTGGGTTCCCAAGTACAGATTGATTGGATCGACAGCGAGCAGGTGACCGAGGATTCCGTGTGCGGCCTTCTTTCCAAGGCTGATGGAATTCTGGTCCCCGGCGGCTTTGGCGACCGCGGCATCGAGGGCAAGATCCTTGCCGCCCGCTATGCAAGGGAGCACAAGATTCCCTACTTGGGAATCTGCCTTGGTATGCAGATCGCCGTCATCGAGTATGCTCGCAGCATTCTCGGGTATGCAGATGCACATTCAAGCGAGTTCAATCCTGATTCAACGCACCCGGTCATCGCCCTGATGCCCGACCAGCGGGGAAACATTCCAAAGGGCGGAACGATGAGGCTGGGCACCTATCCATGCGTGGTGTCTGAGAACACAAAAATGCATAAAGCATATAAGAACCAGCATCTCATCACCGAGCGACACCGTCACCGCTACGAGTTCAACAACACCTTCCGTCAGGACCTGGTCGACAATGGTTTGGTCATCAGCGGCACAAGCCCTGATGGAACACTGGTTGAAGCTGTCGAGCTTGCCGACCACCCGTTCTTTGTAGGAGTGCAGTACCATCCGGAGTTCAAGAGTCGTCCGAACAGGCCGCACCCGATTTTCAGCCTCTTCATCGCCTCTTCACTGGGCCTTACGAGTTGACAGTTTTGCCACTCTGCGGTAGGTTTGTGTATGCAAATCCAGTGGGGCCATAGCTCATCTGGTAGAGCGACTGGTTCGCAATCAGTAGGTGGAGGGTTCGAGTCCCTTTGGCTCCAAAGAACACCCGTTTTCCTGACAGGAAGGCGGGTGTTCCTGTTCAAGCCTACTTTATACTCATCAGGCTTACAAAGTCTTGTATGACTTCCAATGCATCTGCATCATCCCAAGTATTGGAAAGAGCTACGATTCGTGCACCGGAGGCATCCCCTACGGATCTGGTAATCTGAATGCACCAATCACTGGTGGTTCCCCACAGAGCCAGTTTGAGAGCATCAAAGATGTCATCGGAATCAGGTGAATCCATCTCATCAATAGCATCCATTGCATCTTGGATATCCACCAAGGAACGATCGGCAAAGGGTTTGACCTCAATGGTAATAAGCTGAGGTATTCGTTTGGGGTTATTGGAGCTGTCGAAGGAAAGGTTCATTACCCCGCTGTATTTCAGCTCTCCGCTCAGGGTCCCCGCAACCGATGATGTTGTGGAGATATCTGTTTCAATCCCCAAATCTGCAAACAAACTATAGTCATAGTGCAATCGTTGGGAGAGAGACGAACCCAGCGAATAGAAAGCAGGATCTGCATCTGAAGTTACATTTCCTGAAAGAGCGATATGGCCATCCATCCCTAATAATTCTTCTGGAGCACCACTTTCAGCCAGAATGTAAATCAATTGGGAAAGTGAAGAAATATCTCCTTCAATCAAAACATCAAAGTAATTAATCAGGAAATCATCCGAGATCTCCTCATCCCGTACTTTCAGATGCATCCCAGCCTCAATCGATCTCGAGTTGGCATCGGCATCCTCATCATTACCCTCAGAGTCTTCATCCAGCAGTTCCAAGGCTTCAAAGGTTCTCGCAACCCCCTGGAGGAACAAAACCAAGTAAAGATATTTATCCGTATAGC
>NZ_DJGW01000019.1:17135-49866 GCF_002432845.1 Sphaerochaeta sp. UBA5836 | reverse complement strand
AACTTTAGGCCCTGTTGTTGTATGGTTTGGCCATGAGCATCATCAAACCCCATAAGCTTGGGATTATCTCAGGTCCTGGTTCAGAATATTTCACCGGCAAGGTTGTGAAGCACCTTCGCCGTCTCTATTTGGAGCGCTACGAAAAACTCTCCACAGCCTTGGCCAAACGCCACGGAATGAGTGAGGAAGAGATTCTGAGAACAGTTACGCTTATGGATGACTTGAACAATAAGCGTATTCCCAGGACCAAATGTCCAACAACGTTCCAGTGTCCCGATTTTACCATCAAGGTAAAGTATACCAAGTTTGCAAACGGGGAAGAGAAGGCTGAGATTCTCGATGCTGTCAGGGGGCTGAGGATTTTCATCATTTACGATGTATCCAACAGTGAACCGGTGAAGGTGGCTGGATCGGATGAACCGGTAAGTCTTTCGGTGAACGACCATCTGATGTTCCTTTTCACCACGATAAACGCTCTCCAGCTTGCCGGTGCCGATAGTGTGACGCTGGTCCTTCCTACCTATCCATATTCACGCCAGCACAAGAAGGGTGGACGGGAAGCCCTGACAGCGGCCATGTTCGGCCGGATTTGCGAAATGCTCGGGGTTGAGCGGATTATCACGCTCGATATCCATAGCCGTGAAATTGAGAACAGCTTCTCCAATCTGCATCTGGAGAATCTGCATGCTTCCTACCAGACCTTGATCGCCCTGCATAAGCTCATCGATTTCAGCGACCCGGAGCTGGTGGTTGTCGCTCCCGATACCGGAGCGATCAGCAGGAACAAGTTTTACGCCCAAGCCCTGCACAGGCCTCTGGCCATGTTGTACAAGGAACGTGACTACTCCATCGTCAGCAAGGATGCGAAGCATTCCAATATCAAGAGCATCAATCTCCTTGGCGATGTCAGCGGAAAGACCGTCCTCATTGCCGACGACATGCTCGCCACCGGTGGAACCATGATCATCGCCATGCGTGAATTGACCAACCTTGGTGCCAAGAAAATCATCTGCATGGTCAGTCTTCCGTTGTTCAACGCCAACGCCGTCGAGGATTTCGATGCTGCGTACAAGGAAGGGATTTTCTATCGGATCATCGGCACGAATGCCGTGTTCCATGGTCATGACCTGTTGGACAAGGAGTGGTACATCCAAGCTGATATCACCGAGCTGTTCGCTCGAGTCATCAGCCGTCTCCATCACGGGCGTTCAATCAGCCCGTTGCTTGATAACCGCAAGTTCATCCAAATCCTGATAGACAACAGTCAGGCAAATCCACAAGCTCCCCTGCCAGGGGCCAGTGCTAGTGACCCGGACCGCGACTGATCATCGTTGCGGCTCCGGGCTTATCCCACTTCATTGTCCCTTTTACGTTGTATCGGGGATGGTGTCGACAAATCCAAACTGAGTTCTTGGAGTGTCTCTTATGCAAATGTCACACAGAATTTCCGCTTTCCAATGCAGCCCTATCAGACGTCTTTCACCCTATGCCCGCGATGCTGTCAAACGCGGAATCAAGGTCTATCACCTTAATATCGGCCAGCCTGACATTAAAACGCCTTTCCAGGTCCTTGATGCGGTGCGTCATTACGATGAAACCATCATTGCCTATGGAAATAGCGAGGGTCGACAGGAGCTCAGGGAAGCTCTCCCTGCGTATTATGCCAAGTATGGTCTGGATGTGAAGGCCGATGATATTCTTATCACAACCGGCGGTAGTGAAGCACTGCAATTCGCATTCATGACGCTTTGCGATCCCTATGATGAGGTGATCATCCCCGAGCCGTATTATACGAATGTCTCATCCTTTGCCCATTCAGCCATGGTAAACTTGGTCCCGATCACCAGTAATATGGAGGATGGCTTTGCACTTCCCGACATCTCCGAGTTTGAGAAGAAAATCACCCGCAAAACAGGGGCCATCCTGATTTGCAGCCCGAACAATCCCACCGGTCATGTCTACACACAGGACGAGATGCTCCAGCTCTTGAACCTGTGCAAGAAGTACGACATTTTCTTGATAGTGGATGAGGTATATCGGGAGTTTTGCTATGATGGTAAACAGTTCACCAGCGTACTTTCTTTTCCGGAGTTTTCAGACCGCGTCATCTGTGTTGACAGCTTTTCCAAGCGCTACAGCATGTGCGGTTCCCGTATTGGTGCCTTGATCAGCCGAAACAAGGATGTCCTTGACAACGCTCTCAAGCTTGCCCAAGCCCGTCTTTGCCCGCCCGATATCGAGCAGGTTGCCGCCTGTGCCGCATTGAAGACGGATGATGCGTATCTGCTTGAAGTCCGCCAGGAGTATGAACGCAGAAGAAACTTTATTTTCGAAGGACTTAAGAAGATCGATGGAGTGAAGTGCAGCATGCCCAAAGGTGCCTTCTACATGGTTGCCGAGCTTCCGGTCGATAATGCGGAGAACTTTGCCATGTTCATGCTCAAGGATTTCAACCTGCATGGTGAGACAGTCATGGTTGCACCTTGCGAGGACTTCTATGTGACCAAGGGAGTCGGCAGAAGGCAGGTCAGGATTGCCTATGTGCTTAACACTCACGACCTCGAACGAGCAGTGGCCTGCATCGATGCAGGCCTGAAGGTGTACCGAACAGAAGTGATGGGAGAAAAACTCTGATCACTCCCCGATGATTTTGATGAGCACGTGCTTGTCGCGCATGCCATCAAAGTCATAGTAGAAAATCTGCTCCCAAGAGCCGAAATCGAGTTTCCCCCCGGTGATTGCGATGACTGCCTCACGGCCCATGATGGACCGCTTGAGGTGGCCGTCCGCATTATGCTCCTTGTCGGTATTGTGCTTGTACTGTTCGTAGGGAAGCTCGGGAGCGAGCTTCTCAAGCCAAAGCTCAAAGTCCTCGTGAAGGCCTTTCTCCACTGCATTGATGAAAACGCTGCTGGTAATGTTCATTGCGTTGACGAGGACCAATCCTTCCTTGATCCCGCACTCGTTCACTGCTTCCTGCACGGCGTCGGTGATATTGACCAGACCGCGTCGTTTGTTGAGGTGAAACCACAGTTCCTTACGATAAGTCATCATAGGCGCCTCCTCGGATATCACTAGTATAGCACGGCTTCTTGCATTGCAGAAGAAATCGGGATACACTGCCGGCCATTATGCAGGAAGAAGTAGTTATCGTGAAAAAAACCCGCGTTCTTGGGCATCTTGCGGTGTTGTTGACCATGAGCGTGTGGGCTACCACGTATGTCTCTTCAAAACAATTGCTGGCTGTTTTCACTCCGTCTCAGATTCTCGTGGTACGCTCCACGCTCGGCTTGTTTGTGCTGACCCTCATAAACCATAAGCCTTTGGTCTATGCACAGAGAGGGGACCGGTTATTGGTGGCACTCGCCGGGTTTTGCGGCATTTTTCTCTACTACTTCCTTGAAAATACGGCTTTGCTCTTCACCAGTGCCAGCAATGTAGGGGTCATCGTTGCCACAGCTCCTTTTTTCACGTTGCTCGCCTCCCACCTGTTCCTTAAGGAAGAGAAGTTGAGGAAAAACTATTTCGTGGGTTTGGCACTCTCCATGTCCGGTATAATCCTGCTCACGTTCACCAGTACGGAAGAGGTGGCCTTCAACCCCAAGGGTGATTTGCTTGCATTGCTTGCAATCATGGTCTGGGCTCTCTATACGGTGCTCACCCGGGTGATCGGCAGGAAAGGATACCCGAACCTGCTGGTGACCAGGAACATGTTCTTCTATGGCCTCATCGGCCATACGCTTGTTCTGTTGATCAGCAGGGAAGCTCTTCCCCTTGCTCTGGTGATCCAGACTCCCTACCTGTATCATTTCCTTTTCCTCGGCCTCATCGCCTCCGCTTTCTGTTTTCTTACCTGGAATTTCGGGTTGCGAACAATCGGAGCGATCAAGAGTTCCTTCTATCTCTACCTCAGCCCCCTCATCACCATCGCAGTGGCGGTAACACTCCTTTCCGAGCCTTTCGGGCAGCTCGATGCGATAGGTACGGCCCTTACCCTCTCAGGCTTGTTGATCAGCGAGTATAAAAGCAGGGGAGTCTAGCTTGTCAAAACTACTTTACTGATGTTACCATGTTCCTGCAATGAGGTAGGAAATGGATACACAAAGCAAGCTGGATATCTTAAGTCGGGATGCGCAATACGACCTCAGTTGTGCTTGTGGCACCAAGAATCCCGAGGAGCATCGAAAGCGTAATGCTACAGGATCGGGGTGGCTCTATCCCGCCACGACGGCCAGCGGCGGACCGGGTATCATGCTCAAGACTCTTTTGGGCAACCGTTGCACCAACGATTGCAAGTACTGTCCTTTGAGAAACAATCAGGATTTCAGGCCTGTTGCTCTCGCCCCCAAGGAGATGGCCTCCTTCTTTTACGAGTTTCAAAGCAAGCGCCCTCTCGTGGGCCTGTTTCTCTCCAGTGCGGTGCTTGGCTCGCCTGAAAAGACCATGGGGATGCTTATTGATACTGCAAGGATTTTGAGAACCTCTTATCGTTATCGGGGGTACATACATCTGAAGGTCATCCCGGGATCGAGCAAGGAGAGCATCGATGAGGCCCTCAAGTATGCCTCGGCCCTTTCTTTGAACATAGAGGCTCCCGGCGAGCACCATGTTGCCAAGCTTTCCGATACCAAAAACTATGTTCAGGATATCCTGGAGCCCTTGACGTACATCGCCAGCCAAACCGCAAAAGGTTCCCGCTATGAACGGGTTCATACGTCCAGTCAGTTCATCGTCGGGGCAAGTGACGAGCTGGATAAGGAGATCTTGCTCTATACCAGCCGATTGTATCGGGAACTCCATATGGGTCGATTGTATTTCAGTGCATACCAGAAAGGGCTTGGTGAGCAAAGCCTGCCTGGAGAGCAGAGACAGCAGCCGCGACCGCAACTTGAATTGTTCGATCTCGGTTTGCTCCCTGAGGACAACCAAGCCTCCCTTACCCGGGAGCACCGCTTGTATCAAGCTGATTGGCTTTTACGGAAGTATGGGTTCTCCTATGAAGACCTGTTGTTCACCAAAGAGGGAAATCTCTGTCTTGATAGGGATCCGAAGCTTGTTTGGGCACAGGCCAACCCTCAGTTTTTCCCTCTCTCGGTCAAGCGGGCTCCCAGGGAGGCGCTCTTGCGGGTTCCCGGGCTCGGTCCCACGTATGTGCTCAGGATTGTCAACCAGCGCCGCCTCTCTCCCTTGACTTGCCTTGAGGATTTGAAGTTGCCGTTTTCCGTGCTCGAAAAGGCTCGCCCTTTCCTGACAATCTAGCCGTTTACTCTTGTTGCTGTGCCCGCAATTGCCTACAATGCGGGCTATGGTCATCCTGTATTCCTCCTTCTTTTTCATGTACTCCATTTATGCCATCGTAAACCCGTTTCTGCAGGTGATGCTGCGAAATATGGGGTACTCCTACGAAGTCGTAGGGGTGCTGCTTTCGTTGTTTGAAATAGCCGGCATTGTAGGCCCGCTCTTGGTTGCCCGGCAGGTCGACAAACGGGGAAATATGAAGGGTGTTGTCCTGTTCAGCACCATACTCTCTTCACTTGGCATGACGGCCCTGATGCTATCCACATCGATTGCAATGACCGTACTCGGTCTGGTCCTGCTTGCTTTCTTCCTACGTTCGCTGATGCCTGTCCTGGATTCGTATGCCAATAATCTGTTCAACGGCGATTCCCAGAAATATACCCTGATCCGCTCGTTTGGAACCGTGGGTTTTGTGTTCTTTTCCCTGCTTTTTGCGGCAACCAATCAGCCGGATCTTACGAGTAATGTCAGTATCGGCACGTACGCCCTGATTATCAGCTGTGTGTTTTTTCTGTTGGTGCTGGGCTGGAAGCGTGAGCCGAGGCGACCCAGAAACCAGGACCTGGGCGGCGTCGAGCAAACGGGCCATTGGTTCGACCGGGCCTTTGTGGTGGGTATTTTCATCATCGCCCTGAACAGGATGAGCATGTCCTCAATCTCCAGCTTCTTCTCGTTGTATCTGGTTGAGGAGCTGAAGATCAATGCGATCAGCTTGATGAACGCCCTTGCTGCAGGCAGCGAATTCGGTGCCATGATCATTGCAGGAATCCTCATCCAGCGAAGGAAGGTTCTTCCTGTGCACATGTTCATTGCAAGTGGGTTTGCAATGGTTGTACGCTTGATCATTTATGCTTTACTCCCATCTTATTCTGGAGTGTTGGCGGGCCAGCTGTTGCATAGCATTGGGTATGGGTTCTTTCATCCCGCAGCCATTTATTTTGTTTCACGAAGGGTCAGGCGTTCGCATCGTACCTTGGGAATATCCATCTATATCTCCTTGGGTACCGGGCTTCCTGCTGTTCTCGGTTCGAGTTTGGGTGGTTTGATCGTTGAGTCGTTTGGGTATCGCACCCTCTTCTTATCCTATTCGCTCTTTGCCCTGGCCTCGGCATTGTTGTGCTTTGTCTTCTACCGGACAATGACGACACCTCCGTTGGAAAAGGTCTGAAAGAAGTAGCGATTGGCGAGTTTGATTGCCTGTGCAAGGTGTGGTATGCTCTTTGCTAAGGAGTGGTTGCAGTGAAAAGTAGTGAGGGTTGGGATTTGCTTTCCATTGGAGAGATTTCTCCGGAAAAAATCCAGAAGAATCTGAAGGAAGCCTCGGTATTTCTTGCAAATGATGTGCGGGTCATCCAGAGCATTGTTTTCGCCTACCACCCATTCGAGCTGCTGAAATATGCATGTTGGGAACGCAGGCGTATTGCGACGGTAAAAAAGCAGGATGCATTCGCCCAGCAGGTTTCCCAGAGGCTCGTCTCATACCTTGCCGCCCTCCTGCCTCACTGGCAGGCCGCTCCTTCCCAGAATCGTGAGATTGCAAGCAAGGATTGGAAACGCCTTACGCAAGTCTTTGAGGATTTGTGCAGGAAGAGCGTCCGCTATGTCGATAATACGGCATTGCTGCTGAGAGCCCGGCAGATTATCGATTCGGATGAGCTTCTTCTGGCTTATCAGGAAGAAGCAACCGAATTCTGCCTGCCCCAAATCGTCGATGCTGATCTGCTTGAGCAAACCTATAATGCGTTGCGTTACCAGTTGCAGCCTTTCAATGCCCTGGTCGGTGAGGTGTTTCCTGCCAAGCTCGATGGTCTGCTTTCCTCGTTTCTCACGCTTGCCAGGCGTGCGGTCGAGGGAATCGACCAACTGCGTGAGGACAGCGCCACTTTCAAGCAGGCGAGCATGCTTCAGCTTGAGATGTATAAGAGCCGCGGAGAAAATGTAGAGAATCTCGATGCAGTCATGGACCGCATCATCAAGGAGCAGGGATGGGAGTCCTGGATAGAGAGCATCGTAGAGCGACGGGATGGTTTTGCTCTGTTCGATGTCCTGAGGGATACCAAGCTTTCCGAGCGTGATGCCTACCTGCTTTCCCGAAATTTTGCTTCCCGACCGACTGAGGAAGCTCCCTTTTTATTAACTGATGGCTCACTGCAAGACGCGTCTCCTTTTCTCCGATTTGGAGCAAATTACTATTGTTTCGATGCAGAATCGTTGCTTCAGAGGGCATATGAGAGCATCAAGCGTGCCGTATGCCAGGAAAATCCTGATCTTGCTGCGCAGTGGGATGCTATAGAACAAGAGAAGCACTCCCTCGTTCCTGTGACATTCTTTACTGCAATGCTGGGAACCATGAACTATACGCGTAATGTTGCAGTGCCAGGCGGTACACTGAACGCTCTCTTCGATGATGGAAAGAAAGAGCTCATCGTACAGGTTCCATATCGTGAGCATGCCTATGCATCTCTCAATCCTTTCGATGATGCACAAGCTTATTGCATCTTTCTCAAGGCTGAGCTGGAAAACCGAGCATTGGCGATGGCACAGGGCAAGCGAACGGTAATTGTCGATACCAAGCATCCCATGCTCTATCCGCTTGCGATGGATCACGATGTTTTGAGTCTCTCCTTCATGCAGCTCGCCAATCTTGCCTCCAATTGGGAGGGTGTTGCTGCCATAAAGGATATTCTCGGGCTTTCACCTTTTTCTGATGTGCATCACGATGAACATCCTCTCGGGGAAGAGATTCCAGCAGAGGATGAGATTCCAGCAGAGGATGAGATTCCAGCAGAGGATGAGATTCCAGATACATCACCATGTATCGGCTCCTCATATTTTACTGCTTCTGATGATTCTGACAACGATGAGCTTCACGATGAGAACGAGCAGGATGAGCTTGAGACAGCTGATGAACTCGCTGCTCTTGATGAACAGCCGAGCTTGTTTGATTTTGATGATGACGATCTTGATCATTATGAGGACCAAGATGGGGAAGGGGATGAATATGAGCTGGAAGCCTATTGCATCCTCGAACCTGCCATTGAACATGATGATGAGGACGATGATGTCCAAGAGGATTACTTGAACTTTGCTGACGAGGACGCGGAGGATGGAACTGAAGAATTCTCCGAATTGTTCCACACCGGTGACGCTGATGAAGACGACGAAGACGATCTGGTGTCCATGCTCCAGACAGATAAGGAAGAACCAGAGCCGGTTGTCAGCAAGCCTTCCTCGCCATTCTCCTTCTTTTCCCATCTCTCCGATATTGCAAAAGGTGGTTCCAGTCCTGTAGAGAAGAAACCAGAGCCAGTCCTCCAAAACGCTATCCAAACTGAATCCGGGCTTGCATTTGATGAAGATACGCCACTATCCGAACTAATTGACCAAGAACAGGAGCCTGTGGTGGAGCAGGAGCCTGTGGTTCCCATTGGGGAAAAGCTTGCTCGAGATAAGGACGAGCCTTCGGAAAAAACAGAGGGGCAACCGTTTCATCCGGATTATCGCCTCGCAATGCCGCCTGACTTCAGAAGTCAGAACAAGCAGGAAACTGTCAAGGAAGGCAAGGAAGAGGAAAAGCTTGGGCTCACGCCTCCTGCAATCCCTCGCTTTATTCTTGCAGACAGGATTGCAAAAACCGGAGGCAAGGAAGCAGTTCCTGCTGATGCAGAGAAAAGCATGCCTGCTGCCATGGTACAATTGGAGGAAGTCGAGAGTTCCTTCGATGGAGATCTTCCATTCACAATCAGGGAAATATTGGGGAAATTGAAAGAGAATTCCCCTACTTTATTTTTTGAATTCTGCAAGAACGCAGAGCCTCAGCTGCTCATGGGGACATCGTCTTTGATCGAGCAGGCTCGCCAGGCACAGAATACAGACAATAAAGATAAGATGTTCACCATTCCCGGCATCGATCTTACCGTGGTGCTGATGGCTGGAAAAGGGGACATGCTGAGGGCTTGGGATCGGAGAAACAATGTCGGGGCCATAATGTATACTCAAGGCAAGACAGTTTGGAATGTCCTGTATTTGGGATACACCCATGCCGGGACGCTCTATCATGCCGAGGAGAAGACGATCAAGTTCGAGGACTTCTCGCAGTCGGACTGGAAATATGTAGTCAACTTGGGTGAACGAATCCTGGAGAAGAAAAGAATACGATGAATAAAACAGATCTCATTTCCCGCCATCTGGAGGTAGCCTTGCAGGCAGCAAGATTGGCTGGTTCCTTGGTACTTGAGGCGGGAAAGAATCCCCATATCGAAGTACACAACAAGCATCAGAATGACTTTGTTACTGATGCAGACCTTGCCTGTGAGCAACTCATCATTTCGACCATCAGGCAGACGTTTCCCGATGATACGATTTTTGGTGAAGAGACAGGTACGAACGGGAATGCAAGCCATGGTCGCTGGATTCTGGATCCCATCGATGGTACTACCAATTTTTTCCGGTCGCTTCCCAATTACACGATCAGCATCGCTTGGGAACTCGAACCATTTCATCCGCTTGTGGGTGTGGTGTTCAATCCAAGGCAGGAGGAACTCTTTTGGGGCAGCGAAGGTGGAGGGGCCTATCTGAATGGACAGAGGATTGCTGTATCTTGTGTAACGGATTTCTCAAAAGCCCTGTTGGTCTGTGCTCCTCCCCATCGACAACATGATCTAGTCGAAGGGTACTTTAATACTGCACAGAGACTGTTTTTGGCTGTAAGCGACTTTCGCTCGTTCGGCTCCTGTGCATTGGAACTGGCTTATATCGCAGCAGGGAGGCTGGATGGGTACTATGAGCTTTGCCTCGGCTATTATGATATGGCCGCCGGCATGCTGCTGGTCCGTGAAGCCGGAGGAGAGGTGGCAAACGCCAATCCCGAGATGCCGTTTACTGATATCCGATGCGATTTGATCGCTTCAAATGGCTTGATTCACCAGCAAATATTGCATATGGTTCACCCATGAATTTCAAACTCGCAATATTTGACCTCGACGGGACCTTGATGAACACTTCACCAGGCATCTTTGCATCGGCAAATGCTACTGTTGAACGGTTGGGTTTGGAACCTGAACACGATCTGAAACAGTTGAGCAAGTTCATCGGACCTCCCATAACCCAATGTTTTGTGAAAGTTTATGATCTTGATCCCTCCTTGATCGATCAGGCTGTGGTTATCTACCGCAAGGAGTATGACGAGCATGGAAGATTCAATGCGACTCCCTATGAAAAGATAGAAGATACGCTGGATGCGTTGAAGAAGAGCGGGTATTTGCTTGCAGTGGGCACCCTGAAGTACGAGCCGCTTGCACGACAAATGATGGAGCATTTTGGCCTTGCCCCCTATTTTGATTCCATTCGAGGAGCCAATGAATCATCTTCACTGTCCAAAGCTGACATTGTCCGGAAGGTCCTGGATGACCTCGGCGTTCAAAGGCAGGATGCTGTTCTCATCGGAGACACGACACACGACCAGAAAGGTGCAGAGGAAGCCGGTGTAGCCTTCATCGCAGTTGACTGGGGATTTGGATTTCCCAAGGGGATGGAGAAAGAGCCGTCCATGTATGCAATGGCTCGCGAAGTTGAGGATCTGCTTACGCTTTTGTAAGAAGATTCCTCGCTTGCTCGAGAGCCTCTTCATTCTCTTTGGCAGGATTGTCATCACCGGCGCAAACCGGTAAATAGCCGGCAAATTGCATGGCGGTATACTCGCATATCGCCTCGAACTGTTCCCTGATCAAGCGGTATTGCACTCCATCGAGTGTGTCTTCCCCTGTTGCAATCACATAGAGTCTCTTGCCCTTGAAATCATCAAGTTTGAGCTGGTACAGCCTATCGATGAACAGCTTCAGTTGTGCCGAGAAGCCCCACCAATACACCGGGGTGGCAAAACAGATTGCGTCACTTTCCCTGAATGCCTGGCACAGGTCATTCATTCCATCTTCGATTACACAGCGAAAATGAGTCTTGCACCATCTGCAATCACGGCAGGGCTCAAGATGTTCATCCTGCAGGAATACCTCTTTCAGGGTGTAGGTTTGTTTGGCTGCTTGGGCAAAAGTTTTCGCCAGCGTCGTACTGTTTCCCCGTTTCCTGGGACTGGAGTAGATCATCATCATTTGCATGCCACTACCATACAATGCATGCTTTCGCCTTGCAAGAGTGTCTTGCAAAGGGTATCCTGCTTATGTACCAAGAGGAGATGCACAATGATGTTTCAACTGAAAAAGACCCAAGTCAATACTGATAAGGCTCCTGCAGCAATCGGTCCCTACAGCCAGGCTGTCATTGCAGGTCCATTCGTTTTTACCAGCGGACAGCTGCCCGTAGACCCCAAGACCAATGAGCTCGTAGGCGGTGATGCCGCCATCCAGGCCAAGCAGGTTTTTGAGAACCTCAAGGCAGTCCTCGCCGAGGCGGGAACAGACCTGTCGAAAGCAGTGAAAGCAACCGTGTTTCTCAAGGACATGAATGATTTTGCAGCGGTAAACCAAGTATATGCTTCGTATTTTGGTGAAGGGATCCTTCCCGCTCGGTCTGCCGTCCAGGTGGCAAAACTGCCCAAGGACGTAGCAGTTGAAATCGAGATGATAGCCTTAGCCTGAAGAATGAGGAATTGTCATGAAACGGACTCCATTGTATGAGCGGTACAGCACCTACCCGGGTGTAAAGCTGATTGATTTCGGCGGATGGGAACTGCCTGTCCAATTTGCTAGCGGCATTCTCAGCGAGCACGAAGCTGTTCGTACGAAAGCCGGACTTTTCGATGTTTCGCACATGGGGGAGTGCATGGTCAGTGGAGAGAGCGCCGACGCATACCTTGACTACCTGTGCACCAACTCGATCAGCGATATGGCCGTCGGGCAGTGCCGCTATACCCTGATGTGTTATCCCAATGGGACGGTGGTGGACGACCTGCTCATCTACCGCCGCACCACCACCTCCTTTTTAGTAGTGATGAACGCCTCCAATACAGATAAGGACTTGGCATGGATACAATCGGACAATCCTCACGCCCATCTTTGTCCGCAAGTAGTCGATATCTCCGTTTCCACCGTACAGCTGGCTCTGCAAGGGCCGCTTGCCGAGCAGATCTTAAGTACGCTTGTTCCTGATTGCGCCCAGATCAAGAGCTTTACCTTCAGAAGCCAGTGTGAAGTCGGTGAAGTGATGGCTCTCATCAGCCGGACCGGGTATACAGGGGAGGACGGCTTTGAACTCTACTGCGCAGCCGATGATGGTCCTCTGCTTTGGGACACCCTGCTTGAGGCAGGCAAGGACTATGGCCTCATCCCCTGTGGCTTGGGCAGCCGGGATACCTTGCGCATGGAAGCGAAGCTCCCCTTGTACGGGCATGAGATCAGTGACAGCATCACCCCCCTTGAAGCCAATCTCGGAGTTTTTGTAAAGCTTGAGAAACCTGATTTCTGTGGGAAAGAAGCATTGGTGAAGCAGCAGGAAACGGGAATCCCCCGAACTCTTCGGGGCATTGAGATGCTTGATAAGGCAGTCCCCCGCAGCGGCTACCGGGTACTGCTCGATCAGCGGGATATCGGATATGTCACCAGCGGAAACAAGAGTCCGACCTTGGGCATATTCTGTGCCTATGTGCTCATCGACCGCTCTACCAGCCTCTCATTCGGGGATGTTGTGGAAGTTGAGATTCATGGGCAGCACAAACGGGCGAAGTTGGTTCGGACCCCGTTTTACAAACGAGGAAAAAAGAACGAGCAATCTTGAAGATACGAGTACAAAACTACGCCCCTGAGGGGTTTATTGCGCTGGATAATTCCGCTCTGATATACCCTCCGACTGAGGCTGTATATAATGCAAATACATTCAGAGTCTCCTTGGATTTGAGTTTTACGATCAAGAAGGAGATTCTTGAGCAAGCGGTTCACGATATGCTCGAGCGGTGTTCCTATGCAAAGGTGAGTCTGCATGCAGGCTTCTTCTGGTATTTCCTCAGTCCGAACCCCAAACAGCCGATTGTGCATCCTGAAGGCTCATACCCAAGCGGGCGCTTCTCCTTCAAGGAGAACAACGGATATCTGTTCAAGGTATTGTATAGTGAACATCGTATAGCACTGGAGTGTTTCCATGCACTGACCGACGGCTCGGGGGCTATCGCTTATTTGAAGTTATTGGTGGAGCGGTACTGCCACCATGCAGATATTGCTGATTTCCAGTTTCCCGGTGGCTTGATTTTCAAGGCACGACCTTCCATCCAGGAGTTTAGCGACCCCTTTCAGCATCTGTATGACAAGACCCTGCCTTCGTATCCAAAAATCAGCAAAGCCTATCACCGAAAAGGAAATGGCAGCATCGACGATCGCGTGAAAGTGATCAGCGCAAGCATATCGACCAAGCAGATCAAGGCGCGGGCGAAAGCCAGGGGCATTACCATCGGTGAATACTTGTCATCCACATACTTGTATGCATTGCAGCAGTTGCAGCAGCAGGAAGTGCCGGTACGAAGGCGACGAAAACCCATCCGACTGTCGGTTCCTATGAACCTGCGCAAGATATTCGGCTATGAGACGATGCGCAATTTCACCCTGTTTGCAGTCATAGGCATAGAGCCGGCTCTTGGGTACTATACGTTTGATGAAATTGCCAAGGAAGTGCATATGCAGATGGCTATGAGCCAGGACCGCAAACGCCTGCTCAGCCAGATTCGAAGGAATGTAGGCGGTGAGCGTACGCCGTTGATTCGGTTCGCTCCCAACATGCTGAAAAACCCCTTGTTCAAGCTGCTCTCCGATTACTTGGGGGATGACCAGTACTCGGGAGTCATCTCCAATCTAGGGCAACTCGAGCTCCCACCGGCTTTGGAGGGGGTGATTCGCAGAGCGGATTTCCATCTGAGTCCAGGGCTGCTGAACAGGGTGGCCTTGGCGGTGATCGGATATCTCGATACCATTGTGGTTAACTTCACCAGCTTCCTCAACACCGATACCGAGTTGGAACGGTTGTTTTGCACCTTCATGGTTGAGGATGGAATTGAAGTCACCCTGTCGACCAATAGAGAAACTGACAGGTAGGAGCAACTATGGCCTATTGCATTCGATGCGGCGTGAAACTTGAAGAGGGGAGCAAAGCTTGTCCCCTCTGTAAAACACCGGTACACCTCCCCGAAGGTATGGAAGAGCAGAAGCAGCAACCGCTGTTTGCACAGAATCTTCCTTCCAAGGGTATGGGCGGGGTCAATAAGACACGCAAGGGTGTTATTGAGTTGATCGTCTCCCTGCTGGTCATCAGCGAGTTGACCGTGTTCCTTTCCATGTGGCTCAGCGGCAACGGAAGCCAGAGCTTCATCCCGCTTTTCAGTATCGCCATGGCCTCCCTCTCCCTGATTCTTGCCTTCAGTGTGAAGCCGGCCTATACCGTGCAGGCATCGATACAATGCCTGCTTGTCGCCGTCTATCTCTTCGGCTTGGACGCTGCAGACTTGAAAATAAGTTGGTCCTTGATCGCCAGCCCCGCCGTCGGAGTAGGCTGGTTGTATTTCGTCTATCCCTTCTCCCGCAGGGCTGCCCAAAAACCGAAAACGGCTGCAGGGGTATGTCTGGCAGGCTCGCTTGCATATCTTGCGTTGATCAATCTCGTGCTGGAACATAGCCTGACCTGGTTCATCCCTGTCACACTTCCCGTAATCGCCACCTTGCTGGTTTTGCTTGGCTTGTTTGGTCTCTGGTTCTCCAAACGAAAGAACAAGCGCGTCCCCCTTGCCGATGTCGTGCTGGCTACGCTGGTTGTATTGTTTGGAACAATTACCTCGCTTGACTTCTTTCTTTCTGGGTATCAACTGGGTGTATTCACCCTGCGGTGGTCGAGGGGCCTCTTGGGTGCAAGCTTTGTCATGCTGGTCTTCTTGGTCAGTGTTTCAGTCTCCAGGCGGGTAAGGCGTTACTTTACCAGCCACAATCGTCATACGTAAGTCAAGTGAAGTCGGCAAAAGTTGCGTTTGCCGCGCGCACTAGATCTTCAGGCCTCAGTTTGAGCTGGAGACCCCTTTGCCCCGCGCTGACAAAAATGTACTCCTCCAGCTGTGCCAGCTCCTCTACAAACGTAGGGTAGTGCTTTTTCATCCCAAGAGGAGAACAGCCTCCCCTGACATACCCGGTCAGGTCCTGCAGCTGGGTGAGCTTGATCAAGTCAATATCCTTGCTCCCGGTGAGGGTGCGGGCTTTCTTCAAGCTGACACTGAAATCGGCCGGCAGGCAAAAAACGTAGACATTCTTGGAGTCGTCCTGCATGACTATGGTCTTGAAAACCTGTTGGGGAAGCAGTCCGGCAGTCTGGCTTGCATGCACAGCATCCAAGTGCTCCTCATCCCAATCATAGGAGAGTACCTCATACTCGATACCCATGCTCTCCAAAATTCTCATTGCATTGGTTTTCTTCATGCCTGTATCCTATGCAATCGAAACAAAGAGGGCAAGGGCAAAAGAAACGAGGACCCACAGGTCCTCGAAACATAAACATTAGCTAACACTATTTGTCATCGATGGCAAACGACGTACCCAACGCCGCAGGGGAGGCGAAGGAGCCTCGTTTCTTCTGATTGATGATCGTCATGGCAGTGAGCACCAACAGGGTGATTAGGTAGGGGGAGAATCCAAGGAACTGGGCTGGGATGACCATTTTGAAACCAGCAGCCTGAAGGCTGAACTGCAGACTGGTGATACCGCCGAAAACCAAGGTGCCGATGACCACACGGCCGGGGTTCCATGCCGAGAAAATCACCAACGCAATAACGATCCAGCCTTTGCCACCGGTCATACCCTCATTCCAGCTGGGAATGAAGCTCAATGAGAGGCATGCACCGCCCAAGCCGGCAAACATGCCGCCGATGATGGTGTACAGGTATCGGATCTTCGATACGGAGATGCCCATGGCAGCAGCTGTTCTTGGATTCTCTCCAACAGCGCGGACGACCATACCGTGTTTTGTCTTATAAAGGAAGAACCAGGCGAACGGCAGAAGGAAGTACAAAGCATAGGTGAGAACGGATACGTCGAAGAGGGCGCCGATGACGGGAATCCGGCTCAAACCTGGAATAGCGATATTGTCAAATTTGGAAGCAAGATTCATGCCTGTAAGGTTGTAGTTATTGGTTGCCGGTCCCAATCTCTGGCCTAAAAAGTTTGCCAGGCCGGTACCGAACATGGTGATGGCCAAGCCGGCTACGACTTGGTTTGCCCGCATGGTGATGCACAGGAATGCGTGAATCAGGGAGAGAGCAGCCCCTACAAGCATCGCTGCAAGCAATGCGACCAGGAGGTTGCCCGTATTGTAGGCTGTAGCAAAGCCGGCCAAAGCCCCCATGAGCATCGTGCCTTCCATCCCAAGATTGAGGATGCCGGTTTTCTCGGTGTACACCTCTCCCAAGGTCGCATACGTCAGCGATGTTCCCATTGCAAGCGTTGCTGCCAGCAGCCGGGTGAAGAAATCAAGAAAGTTCATACGCCAGCCTCCTTGTGCTTTGCATGGAGCACCAATCGATATTCAGTAAAAATGCTTCCGGCAAGCAAGGGGATGAGGATCAAGCCCTGCATCACTTCACCCATCGCAGAGGGTAGTTTCATAATCTGCAGGGCATCCGATCCCGTTTCCAATGCCGCCATGATAATGGCTACCAGGATGGAGACAAAGGGGTTGAGCCCGCTCATCCATGCGATGATGATGCCGGTAAAGCCATACCCGGAGTTTACTCCCTTGGTAAGCTGGTGCGTGACGGCAGCACTGTCGATGACTCCTGCAAGGCCTGCAATGCCTCCACTGACGAGCATGGCCAGGATGATGTTCCGCTTGATTGAAACACCCTGACAGCGGGCGGCTTGTTGGTTCTTGCCGATCATATTGAGTTCAAATCCCCAGCGGGTCTTATAAAGCACAAACCAGAGAATGACAACGAGGATCAAGGCGATGTAGAGGCCGGCATGTACTCTTCCCCAAATCCTCGGCAGCCATGCAGCCTCAGGGTACAGAATCGTTCCCATGTTTCCACGGGGAGCCTTCCATGCATTGATGTACAAGTATTCCGCATAGCCTATGATGATATAGTTCATCATCAGTGTGGTAAGCGTCTCATCGACACTCCATTGCGCCTTCAAGAGGCCGGGAATGCCTCCCCACATAGCCCCGAACAAAATTCCAACCACCATGCCGACAGGAAGCAGCAGGTACGTGGGAAGGAAGGTCCAGAACTGCATGACCCAGGTGATGCCGATCACACCGCTGATATACTGGCCTTCGGCCCCGATGTTCCAGAACTTGAGACGGAACGCAATACCGACAGCAAGCCCGCAGAGCAGCAGCGGTATGGCCTTTACTATCGTATACTGGATTTTTGTCTGGCTGCCGAATGCACCCTTGAGCATGGCGGCATAGGTTCTCACCGGGTTTGCATTGGAGATTGAAAGCACAATGGCACCAAGGATGAATGAGACCAGGAGACTGACGATAGGGACGAGGATGGTCATTTTTTTTGAGCGATAGTCACGCTTTTCAAGGCTGAATCTCATATATTCCTCCTCTCTACGCCAGCCATCAACATCCCCAGCTCCTCGGTGGTTGCATCCGCTGCATTCACAATATCCATAATTCTTCCTTCAAACATGACGGCGATTCTGTCCGCCACCATCAACAGTTCCTCCAGCTCTTCACTGACCAGCAGTACGGCATTGCCCTTGTCCCGCTGTTTGATGATGTTCTGCCTTACCGCTTCAGTGGCCCCGACATCGAGTCCCCTCGAGGGGTAGACTGCGATCAGGATGCCCCCGCATGAATCGATTTCCCGGGCCAGGATGGTCTTTTGTATATTTCCTCCACTGAGGAACTTGACCGATGTGTCCTGGTTGGGTGTCTTGATGGTAAATACTTCGATGAGGTGATCGGCAAACTTGCGCACCCAATTGCGTTTGATCACGCTGTGACTGGACAACTCCTTGGTGCGATACTTCTTCATGGAGAGGTTGTCGCCGACACTCATGTCTCCAACAACACCCATGCGCCCGCGGTCGGCCGGGATGTGGCTTACCCCGCTCTTGATGATCTGCAGCGGGGTCTTGTTGGTCATATCCTTTCCGTTGAGATAAATCGAACCTTCATCGACCTTGAGCAATCCGGTGATTGCTTCAGTCAACTGTTGCTGTCCATTGCCTGCAACCCCTGCGATTCCAAGGATTTCTCCACCGCGGATGGAGAAGCTCACATGGTCGAGCACCGGCTTGCCTCCACCGATGGGAAGGACCACCACATCCTTTGCCTCCACCATGACATCGCCGGGCTTGAAGGGCCCTCTATCCAAGGAGAAGAGGATGTCGCGTCCTACCATCATATTGGCAAGATCCTGTACCCGCTTGATTGATTTTGTGCTGCAGGTTGATACGCTTTTGCCCCTTCTGAGGACTTGCACCGTGTGGCTGAATTCCATGACCTCATCCATCTTGTGGGTGATGAAGATGGCACTCTTTCCCTCAGCCAGCATTTTCTTCAGGATCTCATTCAAATCCCGGGATTCGCCGGGAGTAAGCACTGCAGTCGGCTCATCAAGAATGAGGATGTCTGCACCACGGTACAACAGCTTGAGAATCTCGACGCGCTGCTGTTCTCCCACTGAGAGATCCTGGATGATTTTATCGGGATACACCTGTAAACCGTAGCGTTTGCTCAATTCGGTGATTTTCGCTTTTATTTCTGCCATCGGAGGGATGAAGGGCAGGTCCTTCATGCCAAGGATGATGTTTTCGGCAACACTCATATTGCCCACCAGCATGAACTCTTGGTGGATCATGCCGATGCCCAAAGCCATGGAGTCTTGGGGGGAGTTGATTTCGACAAGGTTCCCCTTGACGTAAATCTCTCCGCTGTCTGGTCGGTACAAGCCGACCAGCATGTTCATCAGGGTACTTTTACCGGCCCCGTTCTCACCAAGCAAGGCAAGAACTTCGCCCTTATGCAAGGTCAGACTAACCTGGTCGTTGGCAAGAACCCCGGGAAAGTGTTTTGTTATGTTGACCATACGCACGACGGGCGTTTCGTCGGTGTTTATTTCACTCATGTTTTGTCCGTTTACAATGCCCGAAAATGGGCGGTATTGGGCTAATCAAGGAGAGGCGGGCGTCCGCCCGCCCCTCTGAATCGAGGATTGATGGTTAGTTGACTCTGCCGATGACGCCTTCCACGAACCAATCCATGGTCAGCATGGCCTCATCGCTCATCTTCTCTCCGGCATTCTGGCGGACTTTGCCGGTGTTGTCCTTCAAGGCACCCCAGAAAACGTCCCACTTGCCGTCGTGAATCTCGGCCTGCTTGGCTTCAACCTGCTTGACGAAGTCTGCAGGTACGAGCGGGGAAATCGGGGAGAGATGGATCATCTCGTCCTCAAGACCACCCCAGTAGCTCTGGCTCTTCCAGGTCCCATCCAATACACTCTGGACAGCCGGAATCATGTAGTTGCCCCAGTTCCACATCGGGGAGACGAGAATGCGGTCGTCGCCGATCATACCGCGGAAATCGGCATTGTAGCCAATGGCGTATTTGCCTCTCTCGATGGCTGCCTTTGCAGGCTCGGTGGTATCCTGGTGCTGTGCGATGACATCACAACCCTGGTCGAGCAGGGCGATGGCTCCCTGTCTTTCCAAGGAAGGATCGAACCAAGTGTTGGTCCAAACAACGGTAACGGTGGCTTTCGGATTGATGGCGCGGGCGCCGAGAGTGAAAGCGTTGATACCGCGGACTACTTCAGGAGTGTTGTAAGCGCCGACATACCCGAGCTTGCCGGTGGGGGACATCTTGGCAGCAATCATTCCGGAGAGGTAGCGCATCTGATACATTCGGCCGAAGTAGTTTGACATGTTGTCATTGGTCAGGTAGCCGGAGCAGTGTTCGAAGTACACATTGGGGTATCTCTTGGCAACATTGAGCATGTACTGCTGATAGTTATAGGAGTTGGCGAAGATGATTTTGCAGCCTTCGTCGATAAGGTTCTCCATAACCCGTTCGCTACTCTCGTTCTCGGGAATCCCTTCCATGCGGATGACCTGAATTTTGTCCCCAAAATGCTTTTCCATGGCGATGGTGCCTTGGTCGTGCATGTAGGAATAGCCCATGTCACCAGGAGGACTGATGTAGATGACACCCACTTTCAGCGGGGCATCTGCCGAACCGGCAGTTTCTTTTGTTCCTTGCGCAAAGGCGAAGGAAGAAACCAACAGCAGGATCAACAGAAGAACAATACCTTTTTTCATGATTCTCTCCTTAAAAAAGATTGCGTGATGGCGTTGATGGTACTAGAAGAACCTCAACTGTTTCAAATTATACGTGACGTTTTTCCTGCTGTCAAAACATTCTTTTGAAACATCAAAAGTGGTAAAACTCAGAGTTTTCTTAAAAAAAAGCGGAAAATTGAAAAAGTGCTTAAGAAATGTACTATTTACCGCAAAATGCAACAAAGTAAAAAAATAGTGTGCGAAATGATGGTGAATACAGAAAAATATGTTGCAATTCAGTATTGTTGTTGCTTACCATATCCAGGAGAGCTGATTTATAAGCAGGCATATGATACAATTATGAAGTTCCCTGCAACAATCATGTTCCTTACTGTAATAGTTTTTACCCATTTGTGTTTTCTTGTATATATATCGTAATTGATGCTTGTTTCACCTTTTGACAAATGGTACGATGGTATGCATCGCATTATACTGAATCCACAGATACTTCAGAAGTGAAGGATTTCATAGCATGAAGAAAAGTAGAACGACGTTTTCAATTCTTGTACTGTTGCTATTCGTGTGTGTTACCAGCCTGCAGGCACAAGATGCCGGGTTGGTTGTACGCTCCCCGCTTTTCGGCAGTGTCCCAAAAGAAACAACCGGCCAAGAAACCCTCGAAATACAAAGCTATGCAGCACAGCTTGGACTTGCCCAAGTACAGGTGGAGCTGGACGCGAATCAGCGGGTTCTCAGTGCTATCAGCAATCCCTCCTACCCGGTAACCCCCGGTGACACCTTCCGACTGGTGTATCTGGATGGAATGAAGACGGTCACGCTGGATTTGCAGGCGGATGACCAGACATCGGTTGCCATTCCCGGTTTGGGTGTCATCGATGGCAAGGGGCTCACCTTCCAGGAACTCAGGAAACGCATGCTCTCGATGGTGCAGACCTATCATAGTTTTTCAAATCCGCAGGTTGTATTCACCGGTACCGGTTCTTTCACCGTCTCGGTGGTAGGCGAGGTGGTGGGAACCAGGATAATACCTGCATGGGGGCTTTCCAGGCTGTCGGAGGTGGTTCAGAGCGCCAGTCCCTATGCATCCACCCGAGAAGTGGAAATCACCTCCGTTGATGGACAGACCAAAACCTATGACTTGTACCGAGCCCTGAAAAAGGGTGATCTGGCCCAAGACCCCCTCTTGAAAAGCGGTGATGTCGTTCGTCTCAAGCGGGCCGACAAATTGGTAAGCCTCGGGGGCAATGTCTACCAAGGCGGAACATACCAGCTGCTTGCCCAAGACAACCTTTCCACGCTTATTACATCGTACGGTGGGGGAGTGCTTGGCGGTTCCGATGTCCAGAACATCCGTTTGCAGCGGTACAACAGTGCAACCGGAATCTGGGACGTACACTACGTTGATCTTGTAAAGAATCCCGGCTTTGCATTGCAGCATCAGGACCAGGTCATTGTCGATACGCTGCCACCCAGCATGCAAAGTGTTACTATCGAAGGAGCCATTGCCACCAGCGAGGCTTTCGACACGCTCAGTTCCACCGCCTTGGTGGGCTATACTTCGGGCAGGATATTCTATCAATTTTATCCCGGGGAGACCCTCAAGCAGATGTTGTCTTCCATTGCTCCCCGGTTGATGACCGTCAGCGATCTCGATGGGGCGTACCTGTTGAGAAACACTGAGAAAATTCCGATCAAGGCCCAGCAGATTCTCTATGGAACGAGTGAGCAGGCTTCAATGCGCCTGCAAAGCGGCGACACGTTCATCATCCCCTTCAATCAGAGGTTTGTCACCGTCAGTGGAGCGGTGGTGCGTTCGGGTGTGTTCGCCTATGTTCCTGACAAAGGCATCAATTACTACATAGCCCTTGCCGGCGGCTTGAGCGACGATGCTACCTATCCAACTTCCATCAGTGTGTATGGGCCTGACGGCAAGAAGCTTGATTCCTCTTTGCCGATTGAGCCGGAGTCGACCATAGCGGTTGCAAAGAACACCTTTGTCCGAGACATCGCCCCGACTGTGGCGATCATCGGTTTGGTCAGTTCGATTCTTGGCATTGTAGCCACGGTCGTCAATATCATTCTCGATGCCAAGTCCCTGTAGGAGGAGCACAGATGAGTCAACAAGAAGAGATGCAGAACACGCTTGCACCCTATGATTCAGGGGAGGAAGGCATCTCGATAGCTGAGTTGCTGCATATATTCCGTAAGCGGTTCCGCTGGTTTGTCATAGGCTTGGTCTTCGTTGTCGGCCTTGCAGTGGGATATTTGCAGATTGCTGTCCCTCAGTTTGAAAGCCAGGTCTCTGTGTTGGTGGAGCCGATCCAGAGGTCCTCCTCGTTTGAATCGTTGCTGAATGTTTCTGCGTCAACCACCAAGATTGCAACGGAAGTAGAACTGATCACCAGCCGCAAGAATATTGAATATGCCCTGGGTACCTTGGATTTGGCCTCCTACCGCAATGCAGATGGGATGGACTATCGCAGCAAGGATGTCCTTGGCGACGTCAAGGAACGGATCGTGGTTTCCACAGTCAAGGATACCAATATCGTCCGTATTGCAGTAACGGATGCAAATCCTGCCTTCGCCCGTGATTTTGCCAATGCCCTGGCGACAAGTTATGACTCCCTGCTGACCGGCATCGCAAAGAACTCCAAAACCGCCCAGCGCGAGTTCATTGAATCACAGATTCCTATCAATGACCGCGAGCTGTCCAGAGCCAGTGATGCATTGGGGGATTTTCGGGAGAATAGTGATATCATCCAGCTCACGGACAAGAGTTCCTTGTTGGTGGAGCAAATTTCCTACTACACGCTTCGCCTCGAACCTTTGAAACTGCAGCTCAGGGAGTCGGAAGTTTTCATCGATACCTATAACGCTTCACTCAAGCAAGCCGGCGTTGAGGGCGTGCTCACTCTCGACCAGATAAAACGAGACAGCGTGGTGAAGGCCAAGCTATCAGATTTGAGCGCCTGGAAGACCGAACTTACGATGTATGAATCTCTTTCAAATCTGGCAGGGAATGCTTCAACGGCGGCTCCCTCAACCACCTTGGACTCCTCGTCGCGTATCTATGTGATCAACAGTGCCATCAATCAGGTTACCAAGGAGTTGCTCAACAGGGTCGCCGACTTGACCAGAAGCTATGCGAACGAGGCGAATACCCAGGCTATCGTACAGGCATTGACCACCGAGGTGGGCATCCAGGTACTCCAGCAACGTGGTGCCGTCTTTGTAGAAGAGCTTTCACAATTGCCCGTGTTGGAACGCCGACTCAGCGAATTGCAGCGCGATGTCCAGATTTACGAGGCCATCGGCCTCAAGCTCAGGGAGATGCTTGAAGAGGTGAAGCTCACCGAGGCTGCTGTCACCGGCAATGTAACCGTGGTCGATGCCGCCAACCTTCCGCTCAATCCCGTAAGCCCCAACAAGTTGCTGATTCTTGCTGTTGCATTGTTGCTTGGTGCGGCTATCGGCCTGCTGTTGACATTGGGAATCGAAACTCTCGACGTCTCGCTGCAAAGCGAGCAGCAAATTCAAAAAATTGTCGGCAAGGATGTGCCTATTCTGGGTTGGATACCGATGATGAAAGTCTCCGAGAAAGACAAGTATCCCACCCTGTCGGTGTACAACGATCCGCTCTCCTTTGAATCCGAACGATTCAAGCTGGTCGCCAACATGCTGTACAACAAGACCGATAAGAAAGTCTTCTCCATCACCTCCTGTGCAATGGCTGAAGGCAAGAGCACCATCATCGGCAATATCGCCCTCGCCCTCGCCCAGATGGGTAGCAAGGTGCTGGTCATCGACGGTGACCTGCGGCTTCCCAGTATGGAGCGGTATTTCCGCCTCAAGCACAGGGAAGTTGGATTGGTTGACTTCGTCACCAAGAAGACAAAGCTTGAGGAGTGCCTGATACAGCCGTTTGAGAATACCCCCACTTTGCATCTGCTGCCTCCGGGCAACGCACCCTTGGTTCCTGCTGCAATCTTTTCCAACCCCCGTTACATCCAAGGTCTACAATATTTGGAAAAACTGTACGATTTCATCATCATCGATGCTCCGCCGTTGGATTCTGCAAGCGAGTTGCTCTCCATCAGCAAGCATGTCGACGGCCTTATCATCACCGTTCGCGCTGGTATCACCAGCAAAGGTTCGTTGTATGACTTGGTTTCGAACCTGAGAACCGCCAATGCTCCGCTGATCGGCTTCGTGTTCAACGGAGTGATCCCCGGGGCTACCTCAAGCTACGGGTATGGCTACGGCAGAAACTATGGGTATGGCTACTCTGCGTACCGGTATGGATATGCCCAAGGCCAAGGCACGGCAAAAAAGAAGAAGGCTAATATCCGAAGACGTTCCACTTCCTGGTATCGCAAGCAGTACAAGCTGGACCTTAAGGACCGCGGTAAAATTAATAGTGAACAGTTTGAGCCGGTTCTTGCGTTCGGCGAGCATGCCGAGTACAGGACGCTGGAGGCATGGGCTGGAGAGCATGCAACTATGCACAGCACCGTTTTTCCTGAGGCCCGAACCAGCGGGTTTACCGATTCTCCTGCTGCCAAGGTGGAAGAAAAGCCTTTGGTGCAGCCAGTTCAAGATGCTGTAAAACATGACGGGCTTGGGGTCATTGAGAGAGATCCTGATGCTGTCGGAAAAAAAATAGAGCTGTGATACTGGACAGGATTGTCTCTCTCTGCTAAGGTTCTGAGAAGAAAATTCGGAGGGAGCCAATGGGTAGGAAACGATACAGAGCAGTGTGCCAATCCCTCACAGGGTGCATCCCATACTATATTGCATTGAGAAGTCGGTCGTAGGGCCGGCTTTTTTTTTGGAGGAGCGAAGATGGAACAACAAAATGTGTTTGCCTCAAGGTCGTTGTGTGTCATAGAGGACTTCTCGATCGAGGAGAGACTGTACCTCTTTGAGCAGGTTAAGATTCTCAAGACGGCAATGGAAAATCACGATGCTCAAACGCTCGATCGCTATCGGATCGATGACAAGGATTTCGGAATCTATGAAGTCTTCCTCGAGGATAGCACACGAACAAAGGAGTCCTTCCGCAATGCGGCTAATTTCCATCATGCAAAAGTCAGCGAACTGAACAGTGATTCCTCCTCGTTCAACAAGGGAGAGAGCTATGCCGATACCTTCTATACGCTCAGCGGCTATGCGAATACCATCTTCATCGTCCGCAGCAAGCTTGAAGGGGTATGCCGCTGGCTGGAGGACACCTGCTCAGCCTATGCCAAGCGGAACAAGCTCTATCACAAACCCGCCTTCATCAATGCAGGGGACGGAAAGCATGAGCATCCTACGCAGGAGTTGTTGGATGAGTTCACCTTCCTTGAGGACAACAACTGGAGCAGCGATTCTTTGCACCTTGCCCTGGTCGGAGACCTCTTCCATGGCAGGACCGTGCACTCCAAGGCCGACGGCCTGAAGATATTCAAGCACGTCAAGGTAGACTTGATAGCCCCAATCGAGCTGGCCATGCCGGAAACCTATGTGCAGAGAATGCGCGAAAATGGGTATGAGGTGAGAGTGTTCGAGTCCATCGATCAGTATCTTGAACAGGATGAGGTGGCAGACAAGTGGTACTTTACCAGACCCCAGCTGGAACGCATGGGCGATCGGATACTGCAGCGACAAGCCGAACTCAGACGCGCCATCACCTTCCGAAAGGAGTTCTTGGAATACATCAAGCCGGGAACCAAGTTCTATCACCCGCTTCCCCGGCACAAAGTCACTCCCACCATCCCCACCTTCCTCGATGATACCGAGTTGAACGGCTGGGAGCGCCAGTCGATCAACGGTATGTACGTCCGCATCGTACTGCTCTCCATGATAGCGGGCAAAATCGGTGGCGAGTTCAAGCCCATCCGGCACAAAGAGGTGCAAGAGGAGGAGGATTACATCCAGGAAGTGGACTTGACAGCGCTTCCGGTCAAGGAGAAAGTTGTCAGTGAAGGAGTGCAGCCCATTCATGACGGATTGGTCATCGACCACATCTGCAGAGGGGACAAGCCCAGCGAAATCCGCGACCATATGCGCTTGATCAGCAGTGTTTTGGGACTTGATGAGGCCAAAGGCGGGGAGTGGGTCAGTACCGGACACAAGGACGGAGCGCTTTTCAAAGGAATCATTTTCCGCCCAGGCTCCTACGAACTGAGCCGCAAGCACCTCAAGCGCCTCAGCGCCGTCGCCCCGGGAAGTACGCTCAATCTCATCAAAGGTGGGAAGGTGGTGAATAAATACCGTTTGCACCTGCCTCCGCGTATCTATAATTTTGAAGACCTTGGATGTACCAACGAGGCATGCATTTCTCACCCGGACCAGAGCGAAGGGGTTCCGGCACGGTTTTACCGCACGTCAGACAATCGGTTTGCATGCGCCTACTGCGGGAAAAACCACACCTTCAAGGAAATCTGGAAGAGCAGGAACAAATAGGGTAGACTGGAAAGACCATGAAAAGTATTGCTGAAATAACAAATCATTACGGGCCACAGTTGGCAACTATGGCTTTGGACTTGGGAGCCATCAAGCTGCAGGTCCAACAGCCGTTCACCTGGGCGAGTGGATATCGCATGCCGATTTACAACGACAACCGGAGACTGCTTGCATCACCAAAGGCGCGGAGCTTGGTTTGCGATGCCTTTTGTGCAATGCTTGATTGCCTCGATTTCGATGTAGAAAACATAGCCGGAACGGCTACTGCCGGCATACCTCACGCCACCACTTTGGCCGATCGGCTTGGCAAGCCTTTGAGCTATGTACGCAGCTCGGGCAAGGATCATGGGTTGGCTCAGCAGATCGAGGGGTTGGGCCAGAGCGGCTCCTATGAGGGGGCGAAGGTCCTTCTGATTGAAGATCTGATCTCCACCGGCGGCTCCTCAATAAAGGCGGTCGAAGCCATTGTGAAGGCCGGGGGTGTCTGTCCATACACCTTGGCAATCTTCACTTATGGTTTCGATGCAGCGGTCAAGGCATTTGAAGCGTTGGAGCCTCAAGCCGCGTTCCATACCATTCTTGACTACGATGTGATGGTGGACAGCGCCTTGCGAACAGGGTATGTGGACAGTGATGAAGCCAGGCTTTTGTCACAGTGGAGAGAGGACCCCTTTGGTTGGGGGGAGAAACACGGGTTCAGTCAGGTCGTGAAATAGGGAGACAGCATGGAGTACGGAGCATTACTTGAAGCGAGTGCAAAGCAGGTGGGCAATATCGCCTGCATGGGTTTGGATCCCCAAAGAGAGTCGTTGCCGTTCGACAGCGGTGACATCCGAACGGATTTGAATGCATTTTTCCAGCAGCTGTTCAGAAGAATGGCTCTCTCCGGCCTGATTCCTGCAGCGTTCAAACCAAATATCGGGTACTACCAGAGTCTGGACAAACCCCGGGAGGAGGACTTTTCGGGAAGCCTGGCCCTCGCCGATGTCCTGGACTTGGTAGAGAATTTTTTTCCCGGCATCCCGGTGATTCTGGACAGCAAGCGCGGGGATATCGCCCGAAGCAGCCTCAATTATGCAAAGGAGGCCTTCGATGCATGGGGAGCCGATGCGGTGACTGTTGCTCCGTACATGGGCAGTGATTCACTCAAGCCTTTCCTTGATTTTGAGGACAAAGGAGTGTACATCCTCAACCGCACCAGCAACCCGGGAGGAAAGGACTTGCAGAACCTGCTGCTTGCCGACCAAAGGCCGTTGTATCTCGAAGTGGCGGCCCAAATCGCAGCATACAATGAAAAGCGCGGCTGCACCGGAGCGGTAGTGGGAGCAACCAACCTTGAAGAGTTGGCCGATATCGCCGTTTTCTATCAGGCTGAAAGGGTACCCTTGTTGATCCCGGGCGTGGGCAGCCAAGGCGGCTCGGCAGTACAGGTCATGCATGTGCTTCGCAGTACCGGCTATCCGCTGGTCTTGGCCAGGATCAACAGTTCAAGCGCCCTCACCCATCCTTGGAAGAACAACCCGGTTCCTGATGATTGGTTGGAAATCTGTGAGGCAAACCTGCGTCAGCTGGTCAGGGAGACCGCCCTATGAAGGATGTTCTCCAAGCTTTGAGTCGTCGACATCTTGAACGCAACAAGGAAGTACTATTGACTACCGTCAGTGGCGTAGCTTCTACAAAACCTGCCTTGATAACCTATTTCGATACCAAGGTGCCGAGTATCGGCATCATTACGACCAAGAGTTTTCAGGTCGAAGTGAATCCCGGCAACCGCGAACCGGTCATCTGTGAGACCGAGCGGGGCAACTTTGGAAACTCCGTCGGGCTGCGCAATCCAGGGATGGAGCAGGCGTTGTACGAGCTGAGAAAGCTCAGAGGCGAGCATGTGTTCAATGCATTCTTGAATGTTTCGCTATCGGCTGACAGCATCGAGGATTTCATCACCTTGGTGAAGGCCTTCGACGAGGTTGCCGATATGGTTGAATTGAATTTTTCCTGTCCGCATGCCTCGGCCGGGTATGGCGCTTCCATCGGCTGCGACCAATCGATTGCCGCCGAATATGTGCGTTCGATCAAACAAGCCACTTCCTTCTGCAAGGCTCCCTTGTTCATCAAGTTGACTCCCAATGTCCAGGACATCGGTTCAATCGCCAAAGCAGTGATGGAAAGCGGTGCCGACGGTTTGGTGGCTATAAACACCGTCGGGCCCATTGTGCACATCGATCCGGTAAGCGGCCGGCCCATTCTCCAAAACAAGCTGGGGGGCAAGGGCGGCTGCAGCGGCAGACAGGTATTTGCAACCGCCCTGGATGCGATCAAGGCTATCCGGAGTGCTTGCGGTGATGAGATTCCGGTCATCGGAATGGGCGGAGTCAGTGAAGGCCGGGAGGCTGCGCTTCTGATAGAGGCGGGGGCCGATGCCGTAGGCATAGGGTCGGCCTTGGGTACGGTGGACCAAAGAGATTGGCCTGCCTATCTGGCTTCAGTCAAAGCGGAGGCAAAAGCCCTGTTGCAGTCCAGTGGAGAGATGGTCAGCCCCTCTTCGGGCTCCTTTCTCATCGGTGAACGTCAGATGGCCTATGCGAAACATGTGGTGACCGACTTTAAGCAGTATGGCAAGGATACGGTGATCATTGAGCTGGATGGCAGGCTCGACTGCAAGGCTGGTCAGTTCGCGTTCCTGTGGTTGCCCATGGTAGGAGAGAAACCTTTCTCGGTGGCACACAATGAGCCGTTGACCTTCATCATCAAGAAGCGGGGCCCGTTCTCGGAAGCCCTTTGCAACCTTCGTGTAGGATCAGAGCTGTATGTGAGAGGCTTGTACGGGGCACGATTGGAGAACAGGCCTTCCAGGCAAGCGCTCCTGATAGCCGGCGGTACCGGGGTGGCTGTATTGCCATCGCTTGCCCAACAACTGAAGGAGCAGGGAACGCACATGACCATTCTCATCGGAACCAGCGAGGAGGTGACGGGAAAGGCCCTGCTTGAGGACGAGCTTGCTGCTTTCGGCTCGTTTACCTGCATTGCCGATGCAGGGCGGCCGGGCAGGGTGCTCGATCTGCTCGATACCATCGAACTTGACCCTCAAACATCGTGTTACCTTGTTGGTCCGGAGATCTTCATGGCCATAGCAAGCCGAAAGCTGTTGGGGAGGAACATCGCTGAAGAGAACCTCTATCTTTCGATGGAACGAATGACCTTGTGTGGTATCGGCATGTGCGGAGAGTGTGCCTGCGGCGATCGGCTTACCTGTCGCTGGGGTACGTTCATGCGATATGACTACCTGAAGCAGGAAGCGAGTGAGTTGCTGGCCTATGATTGATCCTCATGTGCACCTCAGGGACTGGAATCAGGCAGACAAGGAAACCTTGCAGCATGGGATGGAGGTCGCCCTCCAATGCGGAATCGACGAGGTGTTCGACATGCCCAATACCAGCCCCCCGCTTACAACCGAGGCTGCAATTCTGAAACGCCTTGAGGATGCCGATCGATGCAGGACGGGTGTGCGCTACCACCTCTGGGCCGGGGTGACCTCGGACCCAAAGCAGGTGGAAAGCATCGCCAAGCTTGCCAAAGCGCTTTTCCCCTCCGTAATCGGGTTGAAAATGTTTGCAGGACATTCGACAGGCCATATGGGGCTTGTCGACGAGCAGATGCAACGAGAGGTCTATCAAACTCTGACGGATGCGGGGTACGAGGGAATGGTGGCTTTGCATTGCGAGAAGGAGGCCCTGCTCAAACCCGCCTTGGAGGATGAGCGGGATTTTTCCAGCCATAGCCTGGCCAGGCCTGTCGAGGCTGAGGCGGCCTCCGTACGTGACCAGATCCGGCTCTCATCCGAGGTTGGATTCAAAGGGCATCTGCACATCTGCCACCTCAGCAGCATCGAGGCGCTGGGCATCATCGAAGAGGCCAAGCGTGAAGGCAGGCGCATCAGCTTGGCTGTCACTGCCCACCATGCATTGCTCTGCAGCAAGGATGCCAAGGATCATAGCCTGTATGCAAAGATGAATCCTCCGCTGCGCAGTGAAACCGAGCGGAGCTCGTTGTTCGCCGCTCTTCTCGAGGGAAGGGTGGACTGGATCGAGACCGATCATGCACCGCATACCCTTAGGGACAAGGAAGGCGGAGCAAGCGGGATTCCCGGCTTCAGCGGCTTGCTTCTGCTGGTAAAACAGTTGATTGAACAGGGGGCCGAACCTTCGCTGCTCACCCGGCTGCTGGGTTCGAGGGTCTTGCAGATTGCAGGCCTGCCTGAACGGGAAATCAGCATCCCCGCCTACGATCAGCTCTCCGACCTCTCTCTTGCTGCCGCACGTGCGTATCCGTACGACAGCTTTTCCAAGTTGCGATTGCGTTAGCACCAACCCTCCTGTATACTACTGCAGTCGGGAGGGCCACTTGATAGATCTTCGTAAACACTCGAGCAGACACCTGGAAACAAAACTCATTCTGCCGATTCCTGAGACAAAGCGATATGAACGGGAAATCCACTACTACCTGTTCTCACCTCCTCAGTTGTATGTGAACAAAAACACCTACGCCGAGGAGCGGTTGCTGCATAAATTCCAGAGTCATGGAAGGTATTCATCTCCGGAAATTACGCTGGAAGAGCTGCTGGATATGAACAACAAGCTCAGCCCGCTGACCATTCTCAAGCGTTACACCGACGACTTGGTCAAGGATGTAACCAGTGTTCCCGAACGAAATGTGATCCATGAGCTGCAAACTGTGGTCAATTCAGCCCGGCATGAGAACAAAGCCTGCCTTCAGGACTGCAAGGACATGGTGAAGCTGGGAATGATCAATGACCTTACGTCTACCTTGGATGCCTGGCACACCAATGCAGCTGCACTTTGTTCGACCCTCCGTGACATGATGGAAGCCATCCAAGCAAAATTCAGTCCGGACAACCGCTTGTTGCTTGCTTTTCTTTGGGCTGACGAGGCTGTAAGTCTGTTGTGCGAGAAATATGCCATCGACCTCTATATGGCTTCCAGCTCCTTGCAGCAGCATATGCAGGTGACTTTGACAAACCTGCTGAGTTTTTCCCGCGAGGAGATGCAGTACCGCATTGAGCACGATTATCCAAGCGGGAGCTCGAATTCCGAAACCGTACAGTATCGAAAGGCGATACTGAAGAAGTGGGCGCAGTCCTCACTGTATCTGGTTCCTGAAGTTTCACGGTGGCCCAAGCGGGTTTCTGAGATTCTAGCCGGTACGGCAGCGGGCGTTGCAATGGCCTTTGCCACCTTGACGACGATTTTCGCCGAGACTACCTTCATACGCAACAGCTACCAATGGGCGCTCATCGTCATCATCGGTTATGTATTCAAGGACAGGATCAAGGAGTGGCTGCGGCTCTTTTTCAAGGCGGTGCTGCCGCGCATGATGGCCGATGAGATTTCAGCGTTTCTTTCGCCCAAGACGAACAAGAAAATCTGCTCCAGCCGTATTCGCCTGACTTTTGAGGATGTTGACTCCCTGCCTGCCTATGTCAAGGAAATTCGCAAAGACAAAAACAACCCCTTCAGGGACATGCTCCCCAAAGAGGATGTAATCCATTATATCCGTGACCTGGCCATGCATCCTTTGACCAAGCATGCACTGGAGCGGGAGAGTTTCCCCAGGGAAAACAACTTCACCCTCGTCACCCGCATCAGGCTTGACGACTTTCTCAAGGAGATGGACGACCCCAATGATATTGTATTTCGGATGGACCCCAATGCAGATGAGCTTGATCAGCTCAGCAGTGAGCG
>NZ_DJGW01000019.1:9754-17058 GCF_002432845.1 Sphaerochaeta sp. UBA5836 | reverse complement strand
TCCAGGGGTATGTCGAGCATCTGTGCTCCTTGGGTGATCAGTTCACGATTCACCCCTGCGGCAAATCCTTTGGAGGACCATTTCTTCTTGACCGATTTAACACTCATGCCCTGCATGTGTTCAGGACGCATGAGCGCCGTTGCGTAGACAAGGCCGGTCAGTTCATCGATGGTGTAGAGGACTTTTTCCATGAAGTGCACGGGTTCGACATCACTGCACAGCCCCCATCCGTGGCTGCAGACGGCATGAATGAATGCATCGTCGACGTCGATTTCCTTCAAAAGCTCCGGTGCTTTCTTGCAATGTTCTTCAGGAAACATCCCCCAGTCGATATCATGCAACAAGCCCACCAGGGACCAATATTCGACATCGTACCCATACTCGGCCGCAAATCGGGCCATGGTCTCTTCAACGCAAAATGCGTGGTACACCAATGCCTCATTGGGATTGTACTTGCGAAGCAGACTCTCTGCTTCTTCTCTCGTAACCATATCCTTCCTCCTACAGCCGAGTATAGGTGGTTTGATTCATTTGGAAAAGAGAGAATTTTCTTTCATGCCCCCTTTATTCTTCTTCTTGGTCTATGGTAGACTATGGATGGTGCTTGCCAGGCCGGCAAGCCATCACATGCAAGGAGGAGCCAATGTCTACGTTAGACGACGGTGGTAGTATAACACCCCTGCCTAGAACCCCGCTCATGGCGTCCTCCTGGTACAGCTGCTAGACCTGCCAGGTCCATCCCCTGTGGATTCGGGAGTACGCCCCAACCATCCACGGAGGAAGTATGATTACAATCAGAAAAAATCTGATGAGCCAGAATCCAGGAGATCCCATCCAGGAGGCTCCCTACACTTGGGTTGATGCACGCGACATCAACCGCGACGATATCTCCCAGCTTGAGGAGCAGTATTCGATTTCCAGTGAGTTGCTCGCAGATATCATGGACCAGGACGAACAGGCGCGTATCGAGAAGGAGGATGATTACATCGCTCTTATCGTACGTCTGCCCGCCATGGCCGATGATTGCAAGGGAATCAATCAGTATGCTGTTCCTCTTGGTATCGTCTTGGTCCGCGATACTGTCATCACCATCTGCCAAAGTGACAGCATCGTTCTTGAGGATTTTGCAAAGAACCGGTACCGCCAATATCCGGTTCAGACAATGGAAGGTTTTGTCATCAGCATTCTCGGTCGTGCAGTGATGGTGTACATCCGTCTGCTCAAGTACATCAACCGCCAGAAGAGCCAGGTTGAGGAGCAGCTGCACAAGAGCATCATGAACTATGAGCTGATCCAGCTGCTGCAGATCCAGAAGTCCCTGGTCTACTTCTCAACCAGCCTCACCACCAATGAGGCTCTTCTTGAGCGCCTGCAGAGAACCCCGTACTTCAAGCTGGCAGGGGAGGAGGAGCGCGACTTCCTCGATGACGTGATAACCGACAACAAGCAGGCCATTGAGATGGCGAACATCTACTCTTCAATCCTTACCGGGACGATGGATGCATTTGCATCGGTGATCAGCAATAACATGAATGTCATCATGAAGCGGTTGACCATCATCTCCATCAGCTTGATGTTCCCGACCTTTGTAACCGGATTCTATGGAATGAATGTCAATCTGCCCTTTATGAACAATCCCTTTGCCTGGATCGGCATCCTCTCCTTTTGCGCTGTGAGTGCCTTGATCGGTGGTTGGATGCTCTCGGACCGACGCAATGAGAGGCTGGTCCAGCGCTCCTTGCTCGGGACAAGGGAGACGGTGCGGGAGAAACGGAGAAAAAAACATAAAAAACGGTCCTTACCCGATTGATTCGCACAATTTTGTAATGCTACCATCTCCAAGTTCTCGGGAGAGTTCTTCAAAGATGGACAGCATTATGCAACTCTGTTCTGCTTTCAGCGGAACATATGCCGGTCGGTCCATGAGCGACTTGGCAGCCTTATATTCAGAAATCGAGCAAAAAACCAGCACTTTTTGCACTACATACAGCATTGCCTGCGCACAAGGATGTGGAACGTGCTGCGAGCACTTCATGCCTGATATCACTGCGAGCGAAGCCCGTTTGGTTGGCGCGTATCTGCTCTTCATCAAGAAGGATTTTTCCTTGATTGAGAAAGTGCGCCAGAGTATCGGCAATCAGGAGGGCCCATGCCCGCTGTATCGGTTCGATTCACCCTTTCATTGTTCTGTCTATCCAGCCCGGCCGCTGATATGCCGCCTGTTCGGAGCCTGTGCCTATCAGGGCAAGAATGGCTTTGCGGTGTTCAGGCGCTGCAAGTACAATGAGGAGAAAACCATGCCCGAGCACATCGACTTTCACAGCGAGGTGCCGGTTATGCAGGACTACTCCTATCTCTTGCGGTCGCTGGACGACCAGGAAGGGGAAGTGGGCTTTCTGCCTGAAAAAGTAGCAAGCATGCTCGACCAGCTTCAATTTCTGGCAGTCATGCTTGATATGGACGATACCAATCCGGACGATACTCCGAATCCGATGGCCAGTTAGCGCAGGACCCTCATAATATAGCCGCACAAGTATTCCGATTCTGGAAACGAGAGGCGGATCGGATGGTCCTCTGCTTGGCCGAGGGTTTTCAGGATTTGGATTTCTACATTGGCATCCTTGGCGCTCCAGGCGAGGATCATGCGCAGTTGTTCGCTGCTGATCGATGCACTGCAGCTGAAAGTGGCGATGATGCCCCCGTTCTTGATTTTCTGCATGGCAAGCCGATTCAAATCCTTGTATGCTTTCTGGGCGCCTTCGGCCTGGGCCTTCGTCTGGGCAAGCTTGGGAGGATCGAGGATCATTAAATCATAATGATCACTTGGTATGACGCGCATCTGCTCGAAAATGTCACAGACGGTGGTGGTGACCTTGCTTCGGCTGTCCTCGGCAATCGTTTTCAGATCCTGATTGATGTGGACATGGACCAGGGCTTGGCGGAGGGCCGGGTCGCTGGAGTCGAACAGGTCGACGCTCTTCGAGCCTGCACGCAGTGCATGGAGACTGAAGGCTCCGGTATAGGAGCAGCCATCCAAGACCACCGCATCCTTGGCATACGGCTCTATCGCCTTGCGGTTCTCCCGCTGGTCGCAGTAGAATCCACTTTTTTGCCCCTTCCCGGGAATCACTTCATAATACAGCCCGTCTTCACGGAAACGGATGGGATCGAGCCGCTTGGCAGGAGTGAAGTATTGGCCATCCTGATAATACAGGGTGGTCTCACTGAGCTTTTCGGCACCGGCGAAGGCGCTGTCTATGGTGATCAGCATCAGCGAGGGCTTCAGCAGGCTGTCCAAGGTGGAGACGATTACGTCGCGATGATCCCAGGCAACACGGGCGCTGATGATGATTCTCAGCATGGTTCCATACACGTCGACCACCACACCAGGCAGCATGTCGGCTTCAGAGAAAATGATGCGGAAGGTGGTGGTGCCGCCGGCTTTGTCCTGAAAGAAGGAACTTCGTCTTCGCACGCTTTCGGCGATGGCCTGGGCCCACCAGGACTCATCGGGGATTCTTGCCTCGTTCCAACTGAGCAGCCGAAGCGGAATGTGGCTGTCCTGATCGTACCATCCGTAGGCGATGAACGCACCATCGTGGGTTTCCACCCTGCCCAGACCGGTTTCCAATGCCGAGGTTGGCGTATGAAGAGCTCCAGAAAATACCCAGGGATGATGGCGTAGGAGCTGTTTCTCCTTACCATCCTTGATTGTAATGATTTGCATGGCTACACAGTAGCCGAAGCCCTTTGTTTTGTCAAAACGTTTGTTGACTTGCTCGTACTGCATACCGGATAATGACCCTATGCAGAAACCGGTTGTCAAAGCTATCCTTTTCGATCTGGACGGGACGCTGGTCGATACCATTGAGGACATCCGCCGTTCCTTGGCGCATGCACTTGCCGGCGAGGGCCTCCCTCCTCCTTCCGCAAATCTGACCCGGCAAGTGGTGGGCAGGGGGCTTCACAACGCACTCAAAGGTGCTCTTTCGTGGTTCGATCGCACTGTTGGGGAGGACCGGTTCAACCAACTGTACCAAGAGATGCTTCTCTATTATCGCGAGCATTATGCAGTGTATAGTCATCCGTATGAGGGTGTTGAGCAGTTGCTCCAGCATTTGCTTGAGAGCGGGTATGCATTGGGTGTGTATTCCAACAAGGAAGACGGGCTTACCAAACGTATCGCAGCCTCCCTGTTCCCCGGAATCCGGTTTTCGTGGGTCAGGGGGATGCTGGAAGGATTTCCCGGAAAGCCCGACCGCTCAGGTATTGATTATTTTTGCAGGAAGACAGGCCTTGTCGTGCAGAATGTCCTGTATATTGGAGACAGCGAAGTTGATTGGCAGACCGCCCTCAATGCCGGCTGTCCTCATATACTTGTTTCGTGGGGGTTTCGTCCAAAGGAAGAACTGCTGGCTCTTCAAGGCGCTGTAGTTGTCGATACGATACATGAATTGGAGGATGCAATCTATGGCATACAACGAGAAGGATTTGAGAAATAAAGCTGAGGCTTATCTGAAAGCTGAACGACAGGAAGTGTTTTCCAAGGAGGTGGAAGCCGAACTGACCCAAGGAAACTGGGAGTCCCTGTATGATCGTTTCTATACCAGTCTCGCCTTCGGAACAGCAGGCATGCGGGGTGTCATCGGCGGGGGGACCAACCGCATGAACAGCTTCATGGTTCGCAAGGTCACCCAAGGTTTGAGCGATTATTTGAATCACACTTCCAAGAACCCTTCAGTCGTCATCGCCTACGACAGTCGCCGTTACAGTGATCTCTTTGCAAACGAGGCCGCCCTCGTGCTTGCCGCCAATGGTATCTCCGTGTACCTCTATCCTGATTTGCATCCGGTTCCGATGCTCAGTTTTGCCGTGCGATACCTGCAGACAACCGCTGGAATTGTAATCACAGCCAGTCACAATCCTTCCCAGTACAATGGGTACAAGGTCTATTGGCGCGACGGTGGACAGGTGACGCCTCCGCACGATTTCAGCATTGCAGAGCGTGCAAATGCAGTGAAAGCAGAGGACATCAAGGAAATGAGCGAGCAGACGGCACGTTCGAAAGGCCTTCTGGTTCCCGTTCCGGAAAAGGTGGATGAAGCGTACTATCATACAGCACTGCTTGGTTTGAGACGCCCTTCCTTGGTGCAGGACAGTCCTGTGAAGGTGGTCTATACTCCCTTGCATGGATCTGGCAACATTCCTGTCCAGCACTTGTTGAACAAAGTCGGGATCACATGCATCGTGGTCCCCGAGCAGCAGGAGCCCGACGGGAATTTCCCTACCGTTCCGCTTCCCAATCCCGAGCATCCGAAAGCAATGGAAATGGCAATCGCCCTTGCAAAGAAAGAGAAGGCCGACATTGTCCTTGGGACCGACCCCGATGCGGACAGGCTGGGCATTGCCATACCTCTTGATGCAGAAAAAACGGAGTATCAGCTGCTTACGGGCAATCAGATAGCGACCTTGCTGGTCGACTACCTGATCGAGGCTGACAGCCACAAGAAACTTGCCAAGAAACCTTTGGTGGTCAAGAGCCTGGTCACCACCGACCTGGTGGCTCGTATCGTGGAGAGCCAAGGCGGGCGATGCAAGGACGTGCTGACCGGGTTCAAGTATATCGCCGAACAGATTGCTGAATTGGAAGGTCCGAAAGGGGAGGCTGAGTATTTCCTCTTCGGCTGCGAGGAGAGCTATGGCTTTTTGACACTTTCGCAGGTCAGGGACAAGGATGCGGTAAGCAGTGCCCTTTCCAGTGTCGAGTTGCTGTGCTATTGGGCCTCGCAGGGATTGACCTTGCAAGAACGGCTTCAGCAGATTTACCACAGGTGGGGGTACAGCACCGAAGTTGTTTTCTCCAAAGAGTATGAAGGTGCCAGTGGAAAGGAAAAAATGGCGGCAATCATGGCCAATCTGAGAAAGCTGTCTGTCGGTGATGAGCTTGGCTCATCCACCATTGCATCCATCCAGGATTTGCTTGATGGAAAGCAGACAGCCTTTCCACCCTCCGATGTCCTGATCATCCGTTTTGCCTGTGGTGATAAATTGGTCGTCCGCCCCAGCGGGACGGAGCCCAAAATCAAATACTACCTCTTCTTCACTTTGGAGGAGGGGACGCGTGAGGAGAGGGAGCAACAACTCGCCTTGCGCATCCAAAACTATAAGGCGGCCCTCAGTTGATTACCTGCTATGTACTTGTCCGGCATCAGAAAAGCAGTCTCTGTCTCTCTCCCTATCTGGATGCAGAACGGATGGATGATTGGAAGGAAGATGAGGAGGTGGTGCTGAAAAGCAGTGGAATGTTGACCAAGAACCAGAAGGATGAGGTTACGTATGCCCTGTATGCTGCGATAGACTTCAGTGTTGATCGCTGGATCCAGAACAAGCAATATGTGCCTCGTCTTCTCATCTGCGCCCTCATTTTCACAGCTTCGTATTTCCTGCTCTCATTGGCCATTCGCGATCCGCTTCCCATGATTGATGAGATTGCCATCAGTGTGGGGTTGACGTTGCTTGGCTGGAATGCCCTGGCAAAACGCGACACCCGTTCCTCGGTCGCCCAGCGAAGGCGCTATGAGTTGAAAGTCCGAGCATCCGAGCGGCAAGAGGTTATCGATGAACAACTCTTCGCCTTGGAAGAGTATTTGGATGAAGCTGCAAAAGTCGATGCCTTGTCGCTGTGCAACTCTTTGTGTCTGGTCAGCTCGGAGCCGTTGTTGCCGTTCTCCTTTGAAGGCCGGCTGGATGAGCTGAAAGACATATCCAAGCTGTTGTTTCTGTATGTGCGTCTCAATGACAAGGCGTTGTTGCAGACATCCCATACCGTCTTGCGCTTGAGGCGGCAGGGCAAGGCGGACAGCCGTCTCGCTGCAAAACTCTACCATGAGCATATGCAAAAGCGGATCGATCTTGCATTGCTCTCCCTCTTGATTGTCTTGGATGAAGCAACTGCATAGCTAAGATGCCAGTATAGGCATGCAAGCCTATCACGCCGCACTGTTGTTGTTTTGCATAGCCGGTCTGTATGTGGCCGGCTTTGCTGCATCGCTGCTCTCCTATCCCTTGCTGGCAGGCATTCTGGGTGGGGTGCTTACCCTTGTCCTGCTGCATGTTTGCACACGCTCGAGGCGAAGCCTGCTTGCTCTCTTTGCATGGTTTTACTGCTTGTACGTCCTCCTTGGCTGGGCGGCGGGCTTCAATCAAGCAAGCTTTGGGTTGCCCCGGCAGCGTGTTGTACAGATAGAAGGACACCTGGTGGAAGACTCCTTGCTCACCCGTTCAAACAAGCAACTTGCCCGGAT
>NZ_DJGW01000019.1:7299-9730 GCF_002432845.1 Sphaerochaeta sp. UBA5836 | reverse complement strand
CATTGATTGAAGTCGATGAGGTGCTGGTCTCCTCTTCCAATCTGGTTCTTACCGGCATCTTGGACCCGGAGTCGGGATTATTTCTTGCTGAGAGCGTACAGGTTCTTCCTCTCTCGTTGCTTGCACGACAACGCCGTCATGTATTGAGGATGCTCCAGATCAGATTGCAGCAAGTCATACCAGACAAGGCTTCCCAAGGGCTTGCCGCCATGCTGTTGCTGGGACAGACAGGCAGCTCCGATTTTCAGCTCAAGGATTTGAGCCTCGCCTGTGGATGTGCACACCTCTTGGCCCTCTCAGGCATGCACCTGCACTTTTTCCTCTCTCTCAGCACCTCTTTGGGCAGCCTCATCGTCGGACGTTTTTGGGGGAGGTGGCTGGGTTCAGTCCCGGCCTTGTTCTATGTTGTGCTTGTCGGTCCCAAACCCTCTTTGATCAGGGCTTTGGGCATGCATCTTTGTTCGCTGTTTCCCATCTCACGCCAAACTGCTTTCCAGGCTACCTTCTTTCTGCAGCTGCTGCTCTTTCCCTTCTCGCTCTCGAGCATGGCATGCCTCTATAGCTGGGCTGCCTACGGGATGCTGCTGCTTTCATCGATGCTGCCCACATTTTTCCTGCAGAAAACTGCGGTAATCGTAGCAGGCTCGTCCCCGGCTTCCCTGTTGCTGGGAGGCTCGTGCAACCTGAGTGGTTTGCTCTTCTCCCCGATACTCACCCCCCTGATAAACCTGGCCATGGCGGCAAGTTTCCTGAGCCTGGTTTTCGGATCCTTCTTTGGCCGGATCTTGTCCTCGATACAGGCACTTCTCTTCTTCATCCTGGAAAACAACCAAGGCTATACGCTGCAAGTCGGCTTTGCAGGATATGTGGTCTATGTATTGGTGTTGTTGACCTGTCTTGTCTCAATTGGCTATGCTACCATGGCTGTACAAAAGCGAAGGAGATTACGCTATGAGCTGGACATTCGCATACGACTCCCCGATTGCAATCACTGCTCTGCTCAAACAAGAGGAGCTGTCGATGACCAAGAAATTTGGTCAGAACTTCCTCATCTCCCGCTCGGTGAGGGAGAAGATTGTAGCACTTCTGGATGTACAGCCGTCTCACCGTGTATGGGAGATCGGGCCGGGGATCGGGGCGGTCACCAGCCTGCTGCTCGAGCAGGGGGCGAAGGTGACGGCTTTTGAGATCGACCATGGGTTCTGCCGTATTCTCTCAGAGCAGGCGTTCGCCGATGAGCCCTCTTTTCGGCTCATAAGCGGTGATGCACTCAAGACGCTGCCTTCCCAACTTGCCTTGGAGGGGAGTCCTGACCGCCTGTGCGGCAATCTTCCCTACAATGTAGGCTCGGTGGTCATCGCCAAGGTGCTGGAGAGCGACCATCGGCCCCCTGTCATGGTGTTCACGCTGCAGAAGGAAGTGGTTGACCGGCTGTGTGCACAGCCGCAATCAAAGGATTGGTCGTCATTTTCCCTGCTCGCCCAGATGGATTATGAGGTGAAACCGGCTTTCAGCATCAACAGCGGCTCTTTTTATCCTCCACCGAAGGTGACCAGCAGTACGGTGGTGTTCACCCTCCGGGCCCAAAGCCTGGTACCGCTACAGCTCAGGCAGACCTTTTTACTCGTCATCCGCGACCTGTTCGCCCAACGCCGCAAGACAGTGAAGAACAATCTGCTCTCGGGAAAGATCGGGGCGGCCGTCGGCAGGAACGGGGTTGAAGCTTTGCTCTCCCATTCCCAAATCGACCCCTCTCTGAGGGCCGAGGCTCTTGCCTGGGCTGACTTTATTGCTCTCAGTGAGTCTCTTGCCAACTATCAAGCCAGGTATATCGTCGGTACTGCACCAAACAGATGATTCCCCTGAGAGTCAGGTCGCTGGCCATCGCCATCCAGATGCCCAGCAATCCCAGGGATGTTGTTTTCAGCAATAGGTAGGCCAAAGGAAGTCGGAGCAGCCACATTCCTGCAATCGAGATGAAAAACGGTCTTCTCGTATCGCCGGCTCCTCTGAAGACCCCGAAGGCAAGCATGGAAAGCCCGAATGCAGGCTCAGCGAAAGCTTCTATGCGCAATATGGTGGTTCCGAGGGCGATGACAGAAGCATCGGATGTGAAAAAGCGCATCAAAGCCGGTGCAAACAGATAGAGCATCAAGCCCATGAAACTCATCAACAGCGTGCCCCACAACGTACACAGGTCGGCAAACTTTTTTGCCAGCTGCTTGTCATTGGCGCCCAGTGATTGGGCTACCAACGTGGTGGCGGCTGTTGCAAAACCCGACGGAGGCAGATAGGTGATGGACTCGGCTGTGTTTGCCAAAAAGTGGGCAGCCAGGGCGGTGGTTCCCAAAGTCCCTACCATCTTGGTAAAGACAATCTGGCCGAACGAGAGGGTCGACCGCTCAAGGGCAACCGGGATTCCCAACCTGAG
>NZ_DJGW01000019.1:0-7257 GCF_002432845.1 Sphaerochaeta sp. UBA5836 | reverse complement strand
GATGGGGTTGTCCGTGGCCAGCAGGATGACCAGCAGCAGGATGCTGGTGATGGTGCAGGAGAGCGTGGTGGCCATGGCCGCCCCCTTGACCCCCAAACCCAAGCCCCGCAATCCAAATGGACCGAACGAAACAAAATCAAAGATGAAGAAAAAATTGAAAGCGATGTTCAATATATTGTTCAGACCGTTCAAGTAGAGGGCTTTCTTTGCATCCCCGCTGCAGCGAAGAAGGGTGCTGATGAGAATCATCACCAGGTTGGGCAGATACCCCAAGGCTATAAAGTGATAGTACTGCCTTGCAAGCAGCTGGACCTCTGCCTCGGCCCCAATCCAAGCTGGAAGATGGCGGGCGATTACGACAAACAGCCAGGTAAGAGCCAACCCGAAGAATACTGAGGTGTACAGAGCCTGCTTGGTGACCTGCTTGGCTCGTTGGGAGTTGCCTGATCCCAAGAAGCGGGCCATCAATACGGAGAATCCGATGGCAAAGGCGTTCATCCACCCATTGACCAACCAGATGGTGGATGTAGGTACGGCGATTGCGGCGGTTGCATGAGCCCCCAAGGAACCGACCATCGCCGAGTCCACATAGGTGACGGTGACTTGGAGGACCTGCTCAAGGATGGTGGGCCAGGCGAGAGACCAGATGATGATGCCGGGAGGAATTGAGCGGTCAAGAAGATTGATGGGATTTCGTACACGCCTCATGCAATGCCTCTCCTTGTGAGGCGTGTCCATCGTAGCTGAAAGCAGGATTTGGAGCAAGGGCGGAAAGCAACTGCTCCCGCCCTTCGATGGTGTTGGTTAGTTGGCTGCAGCCTGGGCGAGGGTGATGGCGCTGGTCACCACGATATCCTCCACCGAGCAGCCGCGGCTGAGGTCGCTGATCGGTTTGGCAAAGCCTTGGAGAATCGGGCCGTATGCATCCGCACCGGCGAGCCTCTGGACAAGCTTGTATCCGATATTTCCCGCCTGCAGGTCGGGGAAAATCAGGGTGTTGGCGCTTCCTGCAACTTCCGAGCCGGGAGCCTTGCTCTTGGCGACGCTGCCGACGATGGCTGCATCAAGCTGCAGCTCCCCGTCAACGGCCAAGGTAGGAAGCTTCTCCTTGAGAAGGCGGGTTGCGGTGATCACCTTGTCCACCAGCTCTCCCTTTGCAGAGCCCTTGGTCGAGTAGGAGAGCATGGCCACCTTCGGCTCGGCATTGAGGAATGTCCTGCAGGAGAGTGCGGATGCTTCTGCAATTTCAGCAAGCTGCTCGGCTGTTGGGTTGGGAATGGTTGCACAGTCGGCAAAAATGAACGATCCGTTTGCACCGTACTCGGTCTTGTCGGTGGCCATTACGAAGCAGGAGGAAGCAAACTTGATGCCGGGTTTGGTCTTGATGATGTTGAAAGCGGCAAGCAATACATTGCCGGTGGTGTTCTCTGCTCCCGCAACCATTGCATCGGCCTTGCCCAGCCGGACCATCATAGCCCCCCAGCGAAGAGGATCGACGATTCCCTCGAACGCCTCTTCCTCGCTCATGCCCTTGTGCTTGCGCAGCTCATAATACTCCTGGGCGAATGCCTTGCGGTCATCACTGGTGACGGGGTCGATGACGGTGATGCCCTCAAGGGATGTGGAGACGGAAGCGGCCGCTTTGGCAACAGCTTCGGCATTTCCTACGAGGATGACTTTTTCGGCAAGCTTCTCATCGACGATCTTGCGTGCCGCCTGAATGGTTCTCAGCTCGGTTCCTTCTGCGAGGACAAGATGTTTTTTTGCCCGGATGGCCTGGGCCTTCATTTTTTCTGCAAACGTCATGGTTCTGCTCCTTGACAGGGAAAATTTTAATTGCACCTGCTAGTCTACCACGTTCAGATGGCTTCGAAAAGTACGCACAAGGCTCTGTATTTTCTTGTACGCTTATGCTATTGTCCGCTCATGGGTACACGCAACCTCCTCTTTGTCATGGTGATGGCCTTGGCGTTCGCCGGCAGCCTGTTCGGCGGCCTGGGCGAGGAGATCCAGATTGCATGCTCACTTTCGCTGGCTCAGATGGGACTGTTGATGAGCCTCAGCCAGGTCGGATCTTTTGTTTCATTTCTCACGCTGCCATTGCTTGCCAGGAAGCTGAGCTCCTACTCACTGTTGGTCATCGGCATTCTCTCCTCTTCTGTGACTTTGTTGGGCATGGGCCTGTGCCGCAGTGCATCAGTCTTCGGTCTTTTCTTCCTGCTCAATGCATTGGGAGGCTATTTGTACGGAACCAGCAACATCATGGTTCTGATCAATGTCGACCGACCTCGAATGAAAACCAATATCCCCTTGATGCATCTTACGTTCAGCATCGCCAGCATTTTCAGCGGGTATTACATTACGTTTCTCAAGCAGCACACGTGGTACCACGGATATGTGCAGATGGCGCTCATCTATCTGGTCATGGGGGTTCTGTTCATCCTGTTTCGGCCTGCAGGAATTGGCCAATGGGAGCAAAGAAAGGATCAAAAACTTTCCGATTCGTTCTCATTGTTGAAGAACAAGGCGTTCATGAAGTACCTGCTCTTTCTCATTCTGGCAAACGCGGTGGAGTACTGCAATGCCGTCTACCCCTTGCTGGCCATCACCCAGCTGCACGCAGCAGGAGCCCGCGAGGTTGGCTTGGCGATCATCATCATCCACTTTGGAAGCACCATTTCCCGCTTGGCAGCCATTCCCTTGCTGAAGAAAGGGCTTCCCGCTCATCGGATTCTTGTTTCCTTGTGCCTGGTGAGCATGCTCGGCCTGATAGGATTCTTTCTCTCTTCCAATCTACACCAGGCATACGTGAGTCTTGCTTTGATGGGGCTTGGCATGGGCGGGGTGAATCCGGTGAGCCAGGTGCTGGAAATCTCCTGCTGGCCCTCGGACTTGCTGCAACTTGCCAATATCCGGTCAATGGGGTCGACCCTCGGGCGTATCGGAATGCCGCTGGCTGTAGGAGTTGTGATCAGCTTCTTTTCCGTATCCGCCTCATTTCTGTTGCTGGCGGTAAGCATGGGCATGGCAGCCTTGTTCCTGCTGGCATCCAAAGCCAAGCCGACTTCTTGCTAGGATGCACCCTTATTGAGTACAATGCCGGCCATGGAAGCTAAGATAAGCGTCGGCGTGTATGGATTGGGTCGTTTCGGTTCCTTTTGGGCAAAGGAATTAGCCAAACATGGATTTTCTGTCATCGGGTATGGACGAAGCGCAAAAACCGCCCCCGAAGGGGTGCTTCTAGGCAGTGAGGACGAGGTGCTCTCCTGTTCGGTGCTGTTTTACTGTGTATCCATCAGCTCTTTCAGCGAAGTCTTGGACCGAACCGGCTCCCGGATTGCCGATCACACGGTGGTGATGGATACCTGTTCGGTCAAGCTTTATCCAGCCAAGCTGATGCGCGAGAAGCTTCCCAAACAGGTGCAATGCATTGCAACCCATCCCATGTTCGGGCCCGATTCAGGCAAGAACGGGATAGCGGGGCTTCCTTTGGTCATCAGCGGTGTCCGTTGCGACGACGAGACCTTGCAACGTTGGGTCGAGGAGTTCAAGCGTTGGGATTTGAAGGTGCTGCAGATGAGCTGCGACCAGCACGACCGCGAGGCGGCCTGGTCCCAGGGCATCACCCACTTCATCGGTCGGACGCTCTCCGAGCTGACTCTCGGGGAAACCGAGCTTGCAACCACGGGGTATAAAACGCTCTTGACCGTAATGCAACAGACCTGCAATGACCCGCTGCAGTTGTTTTATGATTTGCAGCGGTACAACCCATATGCCAGACAGATGCGCATGAGTCTCAAGGAGGCGCTTGATACCGTCATGGACGCACTCCAGAAGCAGGAGGAAGTACGTTGAACGTTTGTGTCTATACGTTGGGGTGCAGACTGAATCAGTGTGAGAGCGAGGCGATAGCCGACAGCTTTTCGCAGGAAGGTTTCACCATCGTTGAGGAACAGGTTCCAGCCGACCTCTATGTCGTCAATACCTGTACTGTAACCAGCAAGGCTGAACAGAAAGCCCGAAGGATGATCCGCAAGTTCGCCCTGCTGGCACCTACGCTTGCCACCGGTTGTTACGCCCAGGTGAACGAGGATGAGCTTAGGAAGCTCAGTGACAATGTCATTGTCGTGCCCTTGGAGAAGAAAGCCCACCTGCTCAAACTGGCAAAGCACCTGAAGGCAAGTCTTGTCAGTGGGATGGACATGAGGACAGGGTGCCTGTCGTTCAGTGATGGAAAGGCAAGTGTCTTCGATTACGCCGCCGACTCCTTCTCGTATCACAGTCGTGCGTATTTGAAAATCCAGGATGGATGCGACAACAGCTGCGCATATTGCCGGGTCCATATCGCCCGAGGGAAGGCAGTAAGCCTGGAATCCGGCCAGGTCATCGAACGTGCGCTTGCACTGCAGCAATCCGGCTTCCAGGAGATAATGCTTACCGGGGTGAACCTCACCATGTACGACCATCAGGGGGAGGGCTTGGGCGGGTTGTTGGAGAAGTTGCTGGCAAGTCTCTCCGACTCTGTGCGCATCCGTCTCTCCTCGATGGAACCCGATCACATTGATGACAGGTTGCTTGATGTCCTGACTGACAAGCGGATGCAGCCGCATTTCCATATTCCGGTGCAGACCGGCAGCGACCGGTTGCTCAAGAAAGTCGACCGCCATTATACCATAGCCGAACTGGCGAACATCCTTGATCGTCTGCGCAAGGCGAAGAGCGATCCCTTTCTTGCAGCCGACATCATAACCGGTCTTCCCGGAGAACGGGATGAGGACTTTGCTGCCACCCGTCAGTTCATTCTCGACCAACAATTCTCATTTTTGCATGTGTTTCCCTTCTCACCACGTCCTGACACCCCATTGTATCGGGCACAGGACCGGGTACCCGAGTCTGTGCGCGATGAGCGTGCACTCGATTTGAGAACGCTCAGTGAACAGCTTCACCACAGCTATCGGCAAAGACAGGTGGGGTCTGCTGCTGAAGTAATACTGCAGAACCGCAAAGGCGGTCGCTGGTATGGTCTGAGTGGAAATTATCTGGATGTCGCTGTGCTTTCTCCCCCGGTCTTTGCCAGGGAAGGCATGCTGATCAAAGGAACCTTCGGCCGGATGATCGGCAAGGAGAAACGGATGGAGTTCATCCCGGATGCAACCACTCTTTGAAACCGAACGGCTGCGGGCCTATGTGAGCGGGGTGGAATTTGCGAAGCCGCTGCTTGCCTATGAGAGAGGCAACATACAAGCATGCAAACCCTTTTCGGTGACGCATCAGAGCAGCTACTACACGCTTGCCTCGTTTCAGGCTCTCTGCAGCAGGCAGGCAAGCTTGTATGAGCAGAAGAGGATGCTCCCCCTGCTCTTTTTTTTAAAACAGGATCGGAAGCATATAGTGGGTACCGTATATCTCAACCATATCGTTTGGGGTGCAAGCCTTTCGGCAAAAATCGGCTACAGCATCGGATCTGGGTTCTGGAGGCAGGGATACGGCACCGAGGCGGTTGCTTCAGTCATTTCGTATGCCTTCGACCATATGAAACTGCACCGTCTCGAGGCTCATATCATGCGCTCGAATGAGGCAAGCAGGCGTTTGGTCACACGGCTTGGGTTTCTCGATGAGGGAGTGTGCCGCGATTACTTGTTTTTGAACGGGAGGTGGGAGGACCACCTCCGCTATGCACTATGCAACGATGAAGCCCGACCCTAAGACTTGCGCATCTTCAAATCCCTGAAGGTGATTTGCGGCTCTTGGATCATCACCATGGTGTCGGCAGGAACCGATTCCTTTATCCAGACGTTGGACCCGATGACTGCGTTCCGGCCGATGGTGATGTCCCCCAATACGGTTGCATTGGAGTAGATGGTGACATTATCCTCGATGGTTGGATGCCGCTTGGTTCCCCTGATCAGAGCGCCGCAGGCATCCTTGGGAAAGCTCAAGGCTCCCAATGTCACTCCCTGGTAGAGTTTTACATTGTTCCCGATCACCGTCGTCTCCCCGATGACGGTACCCGTACCATGGTCGATGAAGAATGAGTTGCCGATCACTGCTCCGGGGTGGATGTCGATGCCAGTCTCTTTATGGGCATACTCGTTCATCATTCTCGGCAGAAGGGGAACTTCCATCATAAACAGCTCATGAGCCACCCTGTGGATGGTGAGGGTCTTGATGCAGGGATAGGAGAGAATGACCTCCCGGATATTCCGTGCTGCAGGATCTCCCTCGAAAGCCGCCCGTGCATCCATTTTCAGGCTCGCCCGCAACCGGGGCAGTCGTTCACACAGGTTTCTTACTGTTTGGTCGGCTTTTTCCTGTGCTTCACAAATCTCGAGTGAGGGATTGTCATACCGGTAGGCGAGCACAAGCTGTCCTTTGAGCAAGGAACAGACCTTGTTCAACTGCATGGTTAAAATTTCTTGCAAGCTCAAATTTGCTTGGTCACGACCGCAGCGGCCTGGAAACATGAGCTCAAGCAGCTCGTTGGAAATATCGCCGATGACGAGCATCTGGGGAAGCGGCTTGAGACCGTGGAAATTGGCATTCCCGGCCACCCTGTCAAAGGTTCCCAAAAATGCGGGAATATAGGCTGAAGCATCGAATTGCTGTTCTGTGCACTGGTTCATGACCATACCATACGTGCCTTGTAGGCTTTTATGCAAGAGCTCAGCCCAGCAACTGGGCCATTCTTGGATGAAAGCTTCTGGCCAGGTGCGCCGCAGCCAGCAGTTTGATGCAGTCTCCGATCAAAAAGGGCAGCATTCCGGCTTGGATGGCGACACTCCACGAGAGTGAACGGTTGTATTTCAAAAAGGGGACTCCCACCAGATAGACGACAAGCGTCGCGATAAGCCCGTAAAGCAGGCAGAGTGTGTAGTATGTTCTTGGTTTTTCTGCTTTTTGGGCAAAATTCCCTGCGAATCCGGCAATGCATGCAGCAGGCAGCAGAGCGATCAAGAAGCCTCCTGTCGGCCCCATCAGGTTGCCCAGACCCCCTCCGCTTGAAAAGACGGGAAGTCCGATGGCACCGAGCAAAAGATAGACGGCCGTACTTGCAAGGGCTGTCCTTGTTCCCCCGAGAAAACCTGCAAGCAGTACAAAGAGCGTTTGCAGGGTGATGGGGACCGGTGGGAGTGGAAACCTTAGATATGCTCCTATGATGATCAGGGCACTGAAAAGCGAAATCATTAACAGTCGTTTGTATTGCATGGTTCGACTGTACCATGGAGGTTTTGTAATTGTAAACACGAATCAGGTTGA
>NZ_DJGW01000009.1:7928-9568 GCF_002432845.1 Sphaerochaeta sp. UBA5836 | reverse complement strand
TGCATGGAAACAGCATCGTTGCGGGCGCCGACCTCAAGCTTACGATAGACCTCGTTCGCTTTCATCACTGCATCCATGTTCAGCTCAAGGCCAAGTCCGGGAGCATTGGAAACATGAATCTTTCCGTCCTTGATCTGGTAGGGATTGTTGGTCAGGTACTGACCGTCCTGCCAGATCCAATGGGTATCCATCGCTGTGATATCACCGGGCGCTGCTGCTGCGCAGTGGGCGAAGATAGCCAGCGAAATATCAAAGTGGTTGTTGGAGTGCGAACCCCAGGTCAGGCCCCAGTCGTTGAGGACCTGCGCCATACGCACCGAGCCGCTCATCGTCCAGAAGTGCGGATCGGCCAGCACGATGTCCACGCTCTTCTCGCATGCCGCATGGTAGAACTGCTTCCAGTCGGTTGCAATCATATTCGTTGCGGTGGGAATACCGGTGCGCATCTTGAACTCGGCCATGGTCTCACGACCCGAGTAGCCGCGCTCAGTCCCACAGGGATCCTCGGCATAGGTAAGGCTGCTGCCCTTGCACAGGGCAACCGCCTCATCGAGCTTCCAAGCCCCGTTTGGATCGATGTTGATCCGGGCATCGGGGAAACGCTTGGCCAAGGCCTCAATCGCTTCCATCTCCTTTGCACCTTCCAGAACACCGCCCTTGAGCTTGAAGTCCTTGAACCCATAGTAGGACTGAAGGGCTTCGGCCTGTTCCACGATCGCCTGGCTGTCCATGAACGGATTGCGGCGAATCTTGTACCAGGGATTCGAGCTGGAGCTCTCATCGAGGTAGGGCAGGTCGGTCTTGCGCTTGTCAGCCTGGTAGAAGAGGTAGCCCAGGGTGACAATGTCGTCACGCTGGCGCCCGTCACCAAGCAGGTCACAGACAGGAAGACCAAGGAACTGGCCCCAAAGGTCAAGCATGGCACACTCGACTGCAGTCTCGGAGTGCACCACGTCCTTCAAATTTGCCAAGGAGAGGTTCTGCAGCCCCTCACTATTTTTGGAGAGATTGTTGTGGATGTCGGTCAGGCGCTTGAGCACCGCACGGTAACTGCTGATGGATTGTCCCACCACCAAGCTCTTCGACTCCTCCAGCGCTTGGGCAATGGCCTCTCCGCCATGCACCTCTCCCACCCCGGTATTGCCGCTACTGTCCTTGAGGATCACCAGGTTGCGGGTGAAATAGGGAGAGTGGGCACCGCTGAGGGAGAGGAGCATGCTGTCATACCCTGCTACAGGAATGACCAGCATTTCGGTAATGATGGGAAACTCGTGCTTCGTATGCATTGCTTACTCCTCGCTCGTTGCTTTCTTGGGTTTGTACTGCTTGTACAGGGTGGCTGCCAAACTGACGATTGCCAGAATCAGGAACATGGCGCTGATCGGACGGGTGAAGACTTCCAGGAAGTTCCCGTTCGAGTACTCAAGACCACGTCTGAGGTTTGTCTCAAAAGCACTCTCAAGGATGAAGCCTAGGATGAACGGAGGGGCAGGAACTCCAGCCTTGGACATGGCCAGACCGATGATACCAAAGAGGATCAGGCCCCACATGTCAAAGACACGGTTGTTCAATGCATATGCTCCGATGGCACACAGCACCACGATGAGCGGAAGCAGGATGTTTGAAGGAACCTTCAGCAC
>NZ_DJGW01000009.1:0-7890 GCF_002432845.1 Sphaerochaeta sp. UBA5836 | reverse complement strand
ATCATCGAAGCGAAAATCTGATAGACTGTTGCCCCGTTGGACTGGAACAAAAGCGGACCGGGTTGCATGCCGTGCAGCATGAAGCCGCCGAGCAGGATGGCTGTCGCTCCGTCACCAGGAATACCCAGGGTAAGCAGCGGGATCATGGCACCACCGATCGAGGCGTTGTTGCTTGCCTCACTGGCAATGATGCCGTCGGGGATACCGGTACCGAACTTCTCAGGGTGCTTGCTTGAAGTCTTGGCCACCGAGTAGGCAATGATGTTGCTCGTCGAACCGCCGATACCAGGCAGGATTCCGATGCCAAGGCCGATCAGGGAGGAACGAACAAAGTTGACGCCCTGGCCTTTGAGGTCCTTGAGAGTGAATCCCAGGCCCCGCATCTTGTACTCGCGGATCTGTCCCTTCTCCTGCTCACTCCCCGCGGTGGAGAGCACCTCACTGATGGCATACAGACCTACCAATACCGCCAATAGGTTGAAACCGCTGGTCAACTGCAGGGACCCGAAGGTGAAGCGCTTGGAGCTGTCGATCGGGGAAAGCCCCACGGTGGCGAACATCATGCCGAAGAGTGCACTGAGCAAACCCTTGACGATGGACTTTCCGGTGAGCGAGGAGATCAGGGTAAGGGCAAAGACAGTAACGGAGAAATACTCCCACGGGCCGAACTTGATCGTAAGGTTCGCCAAGGTGGGGCTGAGTACAACCATGAACAACAAGCTGATTGCAGTACCAATGAGCGAAGCAAACACCGCAAGACCCAAGGCTCTTCCGGCCTGGCCATTCTTGGCCATGGGAGAACCATCAAAGCAGGTTGCGATCGAACTTGGGGTGCCGGGGATGTTGAGCAGGATGGCCGAGATCAGACCGCCGCTCATTCCGCCGATATAGATGGCGGTCAGCATCGAAAGGCCGGTACCGCTGCTCATTGCGTACGTGATGGGCAGGAACATGGAAAGTCCTGCAACTGTAGTGAGACCGGGCAGTGCACCGAAGACGATACCAACGGTGGTGCCGATGAAAATCATGACGATGGACAAAGGATCGGTAAAGACGGCTCCAAAGCCTTCAAGCAGCATTCCAAACATGGATCGACCCCCTTATCCTAAAATGCCTCTGGGCAGGAACAGCGTGAAGTAGCGGGTGAAAATGAAGTAGATCAACACCGATACACCAATGGAGAAGAGAATGATGAAGAGCGCCCATTTCTTGCGCTTTCCCTTCTCGGTGAGCAGGAAAGACTGAGCAACCAGATAGAAGATACTGGAAAGGATGAACCCGATCCGCTGGTAGAGCAGGAAGTAGAAGAACAGAAACAGCAAGGAGAGCAACAGCTTGAGGGGCACCACCTGCAAAAGGCCCTGCAGCTTTGCACCCTTGGGAGGATCGATGCAGACCACCTGATCGGGGTCGCAGATCTGCTCGTTCTGCTGAGTGAAACCCTTGCGTTCCTTCCTATCCTTGAGGATGGTGGTCACAATGAGGATGGCACTGAGAGCAATGGAGAGCCAGCCGATCATAGCCGGGATGGACTGGGAGTCGAGACCACGGTTCCCGAAGGGAGTGAATGTCGATATATTGCGCGACTCTGCAATGTAGAAGATCGAAAGAACGGCGAAGAAAATTCCCACTCCCAGCTCTTTCTTGTTTGCTTTATTCATAGGATCTGCTCCTTGTGTACGAGCTATGCAGATAGGTGGTCCGGAAACCCTGTTCCCAGACCAACCATTCCAAACGATGCGAGCGAATCAGTTATTTGCCCTGGAGCAGGTCACTGATGGCCATCATTTCCTGAAGTTCCTTGGTCCAATGAGCAATCGTGTCAGCGGTATTCATGTAGGTGGGAGCCTGGAAGAGAGCCGCAATTTCCTTCTGGTAGTCAGCATTGGTGTTGACAATTTTGCCGACTGCAGTGCTGAACTTCTCTACGATCTTGGCATCGGTGCCCTTGGGGAAGAACATCGTGTTGTAGTAGGAGTAACCAGCGTTCACACCACTCTCGCGGAGGGTAGGCAGATCAGGAAGAGCTGCAGATCTCTGGTTGCTGACATTGGCGATGTACTTGAACTGGCCCTTGTCTACATAGTCCTGAACCATATTGTACGGCATCGGGATCAAATCAACGTGGCGACCAAGCAGAAGCGGAAGGCGTTCGCCGGATCCACCGCTGGAAACTACGTTAAGCTGGGCACCAGCCTGCTGCAAACCAATGGCAATCCACTGGGTGGAAGCACCGGTATTGGCAGTCAGCTTGTACTTGCCGGGGTTCTTTTTGGATTCGGCAATCAGCTCCTGGACATTGTTGAAGGGAGCGTCAGCATTGGCCACGAGGACTTCGTCAGCAGATGCGGAGAAAACACAAGCAACCTCAAAGTCCTGGAAACCGAAGTCAACCATCTTTGCAGCCTGGGCGATGTTCATGGAGAGCTGGGAAACCAGGACGGTGTATCCATCGTTCTTTGCTTCCTTGACCTGGGCAGCAGCAATGGAACCACCGCTACCAGCAATGTTGGTAACGACAACAGGCTGACCGAGTTCCTTGGTCAGGTACTTACTGATGGCACGGGCGTTGTAGTCGGAGTTACCGCCGGCAGCAAACGCAACCACAAGGTTGATCGGCTGCTGGGGCCACTTGTCAGCTGCACTTTCAGCAGGAGCTTCTCCCTGTCCGGCAGCCATTACGAATGACATGGCGAGCACAAGAATCATAAGAACTGAGAGTAATTTTTTCATCTCTTCCTCCAGAAGTAATTCTCGGGGTGCCTATGGAAGGCTCCCCATCTACCCACAGAGTAAAATGACTTTTGATAGCTGTCAACAAATATTATACATTTTCTAGTGTCATTATATTTTTTACTTATGTTATTTGATAATTCAAACAATTTTATAGGAATTAATCTATCATTCGTCTCATTACCCCTACAAACCAAGGACTTCAGTATGAGTTCTTTACAAATAAAAAGCCTACCCGAAGGTAAGCCAAACCAGGCGTTTCTTGGCATTGGGAGAAAATCAGAGCCCAACCCCCATCAGATGACAAAGGTTTGCAACGGCGGAAACCCATTGAATTCTATGGCGGAGTAACTGCTGGTGTAGGCTCCTGTGGAAAGCCAATACAGCCTGTCTCCAACAGCAAGGCTCAGGGGGAGATCATAGCGGTAATCCTCATACAGCGTATCCATGGAATCACAGGTCGGTCCTGCAAGAATTACCTGTTCCTGAGGCCCGTTGCGTTCACAACGTATCGGATAGTGGATGGCTTCCCCCAGGGTTTCCATAAGCCCGCCGAAGCGGCCGCAGTCCTGGTATATCCACCGCTCAAGCGCCGTTCGGGATTTACGGGAGATGAGTACAATCTCCGAGACGAGCACCCCGGAATCACCAACAAGCGAACGTCCGGGTTCGATGATTATCTCAGGCAGTACATCCCCATAGTCTTCTTCCAGGTACCGTTTGATCTCATCGGCATAGGTCTGGACCGGGTTTGTCCGTTCGCGGTAGGTGGCAGGGAACCCTCCTCCCATATTGATGCAGGAGAGGGTAAGATCCTCATTCTCCTTAAGCCAGGTGAAGAGGTAGCTGACCTTCGAGAGAGCACTGTCCCAAGCTGTGATGTCACGCTGCTGCGATCCCACATGAAACGAGAGGCCCCAAGGCTGCAGGCCCAGCTTTCGTGCCAGCACCAGCAGGTCTCCTGCAAGATCGGGGCTGCAGCCGAACTTTCTGGAAAGCGGCCAGTCGGCAGTTTGGGCTCCCTCGGCCATCAGGCGGACCATGACCTTTGAGCCGGGGGCGGCCATCGCAATATTTCTCAAATCCCCTTCACTATCGGTAACGAACAATCGAATACCGGCAGCATAGAACTCCTTGATATGCTCAAACTTCTTGATGGTATTGCCGCAACTCATGCGATCGGCGCTGATCCCCAGATCCTGCAGCCGACGCAGCTCATACACCGATGCCACATCAAAATTCGACCCTAGACGGTCAAGCAAGCGCAAAACATCCGGCGCGGGATTGGCTTTCACCGCATAATACACCTTCGCAAACGGAAGCGCCTGGCGAAGCTCATGGTATTTCTCTTCGATTACGTCGGAGAGAATCAGCTGGAACGGTGTCTCACGGCCCTGGGAATGTTCCAACACCCGTTGCCACCGTTCCTTAGACATTATTTCAGGTATGTTCATATGGCTGACTATGTAATTTCAGGTTCGTTATGTCAACCGGAAGACCAATACGTTCACCTAAGCGTTCACGACATTCTTGCTCTTGCCTGCAAGAAATGAACGCAGGTTGTCGACTGCAATGTCCATAAGCCGTTGCCTGCTCTCCTTCGGAGCCCAGCTGATGTGGGGAGTGATCAGGCAGTTTTTTGCAGTAAGAAGAGGATTGTCCTTCGTGATCGGTTCGGTCGAGACCACATCCAATCCTGCCGCATACACCTTGCCGCTGTTCAATGCATCGGCCAGGTCCTGCTCGACGATCAGAGGACCGCGGCTGTTGTTGAGGATGATCACCCCGTCCTTCATCTTTGCAATGGAGTCCTTGTTGATGATTCCCTTCGTAGCCTCAAAGAGCGGGCAGTGCAGGGAGATCACATCACTTCTCTGCAGCAGTTCATCCAGCGACACATACACATCCTGATGTTTTGGATCTTGATAGGAATCATATGCAATGACCAGCATGCCGAAAGCACGGGCGATCCTTGCCACAGCCTGCCCGATCCTGCCGTAGCCGATAAGACCCATGGTCTTGCCTGCAAGCTCGATGAGCGGATAATCCCAGAAACAGAAATCAGGACTGCTTGTCCACCGTCCCTGCTTGACCGCATCACTGTGATGCTGGACATGATGGGCGATTTCCAAAAGCAGGGCAAAGGCGAACTGGGCGACGGCATCGGTGCCGTAGGTCGGGATGTTGCAAACAGGAATACCCTTTTCTTTCGCCGCCTGGGTATCGACTACATTGTAGCCGGTGGCGAGCACCCCGATATATTTGATGTTGGGAGCCTGCTCTATAACCTCCCTGCTCAGTGGAGTCTTGTTGGTGATGACGATATCGGCATCACCGATACGAGAGAGAATATCCTCTTCCTTGGTTCGATCGTAGACGGTCAGGGACCCAAGCTCGGCAAAGCCGTCCCAACTCAGGTCTCCAGGGTTTTCGGTATAGCCATCAAGAATAACAATGGTGTGCTGCATGGAAGCTCCTTTACAATGGTTTCTCCTAATTGTAGCACGAAAGGGCAGGAAAAATCTGCCTATACCCTATCTGCCATCCGCTGCTTCAGATTCTCGCTGATCCCCAGCTTGCCACGAAGAATGCGCTTGATCGCCTCAAGCAGGACGGCGGGACTTGCATGCTTCATGATGTACCCGTTCGCACCACTGGCGATGGCCCGTTCCCCATAGAGGTTTTCGTCGTGCATGGAGACCACCAGGATTTTTAGCTTGGGATGGCGGGTCCTGCACTCACTGACGAGTGTCAGTCCGCTCTCACCCAACAGGGAGATGTCGACGATTGCAAGTGTCGGTTCAACGGCATCGAGCAGCTGCCTCCCCTCCGAAAGGGACCCGGCCTCGCCGATGCACTCCAAACCCAATCCTTCACGCACCAGTGCGCTTATACCGCTTCTATAGAGCGGATGATCGTCAATAATGACAAACGTATTCTTTTTCATGCACCCTCCTGCAGGGAAACCCTGCAGCTGACCACCGTCCCAGAAGGAGACGATGCGATATGCAGGTCACCACCGATCAGGTTGGCTCGATAGGTAAGGATCTTCATTCCCATACCGCTTGCCGTCCTGCCTTTCTTCACTTCAAAGCCTACCCCGTCGTCAACAACCTCCACCGTTGCCGATTGCTCATCATGCAGCAAGTTGACCGTAATCCGGGTGGCTTTTGCGTGTTTGAGTGCGTTGTTCAACGCCTCCTGGATAATGCGATACAGCTGAATTGCCTGCTGCTTGTCATCAATGTGGAAGCCCGGCTGGATTTCGAGGGTGACCATATTTCCATCGGTGACGTTCTTCGACTTCACCAGCTGCATCACGGAAGCAACAAAGCCGTTGTCCTGCAGATCGGAGGGGAACAGGTCCCGGGCGATCTGCTTGGCTGTATAGGCACTCTTGAGTGCCGACTCGCTGATATTCTTGGCCAATTGCCGGGCTCCGGCCAATTCTGTCTTCTTGAGCGCCGACTCAAGCGTAGCGGCAAGCATTCCCAGTGCTGCCAGATCCTGGCACAAATCGTCGTGGATGTCCTGCCCGATGCGGGTCATGATGTTATTCGAAACCTCCAACAGTTCTTGCTCGAGCTCCTTGCGTTGGGCAATCTCTCTCTTCAGTTGTTTGTTGGCCGCCACAAGCTCGCCGGTGCGCTCATGTACCTCCCGTTGCAGGATAAGTTCACGGTCCTTCTCCAAGGACATGATCAAGGCCCCTTTCATGGAAGTAGTGATCAGATCCCGAAGCGAGGCATACACATGCATGTCCTTGGCATCGGGAGTGCAGATGAAATACCCCATCTGCTCCGATCCGAATTGCAGGGATTCGCATACATAAGCCTGAAAATCTTTGGGGAGGCCTTGGGGAAGCAGCGAACGGGTGGAGAACTGTTGCCCGTTGGGGGTAAAAATCTGGACTTCCTCACCATTGAGGAGCATGAAAAGACTTGCCCGGCTTGTGTTTTTCCTGCGTTCATCGACCATTACCACAGCTGCAAACCGAATACCCAACCGCTTCAGGCCATGGGACAATTCAACGAGTATCTCCTCGAGCTTGAACGTCCTGACAACAGCGGCTTCGATACGCCTGAGAAAAGCTGAACGTGAACGTTCTCCAACCTGCAAGGAGAACAGGTTTCTCAGACGCATCTGCAGTTGGTCGACTGTGGATGCTGCATCCCCCGTACCGCCGTTCATACAGCCGCAGCTCTGCCGAATGACAAAGGATGTGCTCAGGTCGGCGACCATGCTGGTCGGTTCGGAGGAACCCAATCCCAGTTCCGTTGCCAAATAACCGATGGCTCTTCTTCCGAGTTCACTGGTAGGCTGATGGATGGTGGTAAGGGCGGGAATGGAGAGGACGCTGTAGGGAATATCGTCAAAGCCCGTTACCGATACCTGGGCAGGTACGCGGATTCCATGCTCCTCCAATGCCCTGATGGAACCGAAAGCCATCTGGTCATTGGCAGCAACGACTGCATCGAAGTTCCAGTGTCCTTCGATCAAAGCGATTGTTGTCTCATATGCCCGCTCTTCCAGAAAATCTGCATAGAGTATTACAGGTTCAGCCTCGGGAAGGAGTTCGGACAGCGTATGTAAAAACTCACTCTTGCGTGCTTCGCTCTCCGGGTGTCCCTCAGGCCCTGCAAGGAACAAGAACCGCCTGCGGTGGTGCACCTCCACCAGATGGCTGGTCAGCTGAACCATGCCGCAACCTGCTTTGGGACGCAGGGTGTACACGTTGTCGAATTCCAGGCCGATCGAGACGATGGGCATATGGGAGAAGGAAGCCAGATAGCCGGCGATGCGCTCCCGCGAAAATGAGGAACCCATGGTATTGGTCATGACGATCAGACCATCAAGCCGGGTCTTTGCGGCCAGATTGAAGGCTGTATCGTCCAATGCCCCCGACTTGGTAAGTGTTTCAGTGTTGCTCCCTTCATAGAAGATGAGCTGCACGGGATAGCGCCTTGCTTCCTCCAAGGCGCCGTGAAAGACGAGATTCTGATAGTACTCATCAAACTGGGTTGCCAAAAACCCAATTCGTTTCGGCTCTGCAGTTCCCATATAGTTGAGAGTATAGCCCACATTCAGGGATATGATGGATGTTTTTACAGCTATTATCAGTTCATACCCACTGTTCCTTGACAGAGCAAACACAGC
>NZ_DJGW01000100.1:682-11601 GCF_002432845.1 Sphaerochaeta sp. UBA5836 | reverse complement strand
GCCAACAAGGATGAACTCGAGCGCGCTCTATCGTGGGGCGCGGTCGGTATGACCACCAACCCGTTTTTGGTCAATCAGACGCTGTCAAGTCAACCTGATCAATGGCGGAATGCAATCCAGGGTGCCATGGAGCTTGGCGGTGATGAGAAAGTGCTTGGTTTGGTCAAGGCGGTTACCGGCCATTATGCCGAAACCCTCAAGCCCCTGTATCAACAACAGCGACCCGGATACGGGTATGTATGCGCACAAACCAATCCCAACAAGTGCGGTGACTATGCATACATGCTCGCCCAGGCAAAGCAGTTTGCAGCATGGTTCCCCAATGTGGTGATCAAGCTGCCTGCTACCAAGGCCGGCATCCGTGCTTATGAGGAGTGTGCAGCCCTTGGATACAATGTGGCTGCGACCGTTGGTTTTACCGTACCCCAGGCGCTTGCTGTTGCTGAAGCTGCAAAACGAGGCATTGGGAGGGCTCGAAAAAACGGTCTCAAAACCCCGCTTACGATTGCCGTTCTCATGGTGGGGAGGCTGGACGACTACCTTCGCGATGTCGCCCAGGACCAACAAGCCGACGTGTCTGAGTCGGACATCCGCCAGGCTGGGACTGCTTGCATCAAGAAAGCATACCATCTGTATGCCGAGCGGGGGTATGAGACGTATCTCATGCCTGCAGGCTGCCGGGGTGCCTACCACATCACCGCCTTAAGCGGGGCTAAAATGATTATGTCCATTTCAGTGAAGATTCAGGGGGTGCTGCTTGCTCTCAAGGGGCCTTTCGAAACGGAGATTGACAAGCCCGTTGATGAGGCTGTGATCAGAAGATTATCGACGCTTGCTGAATTCAGGAAGGCGTATGAGGAGGATGGGATGCAGGTCGAAGAGTTCATCACCTACGGCAGCAGCAACCGCACCATCGACCAATTCATCAATGACGGGTGGAATCCCTTGGCAAGCATGAAGAGGCAGTATGAAACACAACCCGTTTGACTTGACTGGAAAGAATGCAGTAGTAACCGGCGCTTATCAAGGTCTGGGATGGGGGATGGCAGAGGGCCTTGCAGAGGCGGGAGCTTTTGTCATCCTCGTCGATGTGAATCCCGAGGTCGAGCAGAAGGCTCTGCAGCTTCGCTGTGAAGGCCTGCTGGCCGAAGGCATGTGTGCCGACCTGCTGGATCGGGCCGATCGCGCAAGACTGAAGTCGGCCATTGAAAATCGGCTGGCCGGAAAGCTCGATATCATGGTCAACAATGCCGGTATCCAGATCCGCCATCCCGTCCTCGAGTTCCCCATCGAGGATTGGGACAAGGTCATTGAACTCAACCTCACTTCTGTTTTTGATCTCGCTCAGTGGGCGGCTCGTTTGATGGTCGCTCTCGGCAAGGGCAAAATCATCAACACTGCCAGTGTCAATTCCGTTGCAGCCGGTGTTTATACGGTTGCCTATTGTGCTGCCAAGGGCGGAATCATGCAGCTGACCAAAACCATGTCCAATGAACTCTCGGCCCTGGGTGTCAACGTCAACTGCATTGCACCCGGTTACATGGCTACCCCGATCAACACAGCGTTGGTCGAGGATGAGAAGCGGTTTGCAGAACTCAGTCAGCGTATTCCTGCCAAACGCTGGGGGCAGCCCCGGGATATGGCGGGAGCTGCAGTATATCTTGCCAGTGATGCCTCCGATTACGTATGCGGCATCATGCTTCCAGTGGACGGAGGGTATTTAGGAAGGTAGGCACAGACAAGCCTGAACGACATTCCAGTGGTTTCAATCTCAGCCATAAATCTATATTACATATGTAATATCTAGGTTTGTGGCTATTTGTATATTTATATTAAGAAAAGATTTAGAAAGTAATACATTTGATATAGATAAACGAATTATTAGTAAAAAATCAATAAAACATATGTAATGTATATAGTAGACATTCTTATCTGCTCAAAACGCCCCCACACTGAATATACAAAAGGATGCAGGTCTGTGTGGCTTGCAATAGTACATGATGCGTTACCTGATAAGGAGGTTACAGCATGAAGAAATTGAGTACCTTGGCGCTGGCTTTGGTAGTGGGCATGTCCCTGTTGTTTGCAGCAGGGGCCCCTGAAGCAACAGCCAAAGACGAACAGATTACGCTGAATGTCTGGCACATCGGCGTTGATGCCACCCGACGAGCTACCATGGAGAAGGCTATTGCCCGCTATCAAGCGGCAAACCCGAACGTCAAAGTGGTTGATCAGGCAATCGAGAACGATCCCTACAAGACCAAGCTGAAGACAGCGATGGGCGGAGGAAATCCACCCGACTTGTTCATCACCTGGGGTGGCGGCTGGATGGAGGAGTTCATCAAAGCAGGCAAAGTGCTTGATATTTCCGAACAGGTGAAGAGTGTTGCCAAAAACTATCTCGAACCCGGTATCTCCATCAGTATGAGTGGAGACAAGATCTATGGTCTTCCGATTACCTGCGGACCTTCTTCTGTATACTACAACCGCCAGCTGTACGATAAGTACGGTCTGAAGGTACCCACAACGCTTGCAGAGTTCGAGCACAACTGTGACGTGCTGAAAGCCAACGGCATCATCCCCATTGCACTCGGTAATGCAAGCAAATGGCCCGGGGCCATCACCTTCATTTACCTCTCGATGCGCTACGGCGGGGCACAGGTCTTCATCGATGCATTCAATCGGGAGAATGGAAAGACGTTCGAGGATGAGAGTTTCATCAAAGCCGGTGAAAAGATTCAGGAATGGGTCCGCAAGGGTTACTATCCTGAAGGTATGAACGGTATCAACTACGACACCGGTGGATCGAGAATGTTGTTCTACAGCTCCAGGGCTGCACACATCATCCAGACCAACGGTCTGCTTGGAAACTGTATCAATGAGGCTCCTGACTTCTACAAGAACAACCTCGGCCTGTTCAAGTTCCCGGTCATCGAGGGTGCAAAGGGTTCTGCCGACGAGATTGTGGGCGGCGGAAATGTCATCCACGTCTATGCAGGAACGAAGTATCCCGATGAAGCATTCAAGCTGCTTGTCACGCTCTCCGACCTTGAATATGGTCAAGACATGATCGACGGGTCCCGCATGATTTCTGGTGTCAAGGGCATCGTAATCAATGATCCGCTCATCCAGCAGCAGTATGATGTGCTCATGAGTGCAAAAGTCATGCAGAACTTCTACGACCAGTATATGCCTCCTGCCCTCGCAGAAGTGCATAAGGATACCACACAAGCGTTGTTTGGTTTGACCATGACTCCCGCCCAGGCTGCAAAGCTGGTGGAGGCGAAAGCTGTGGAAGTATTAGGTCCCGCCAAGAAGTAAGGATTGAAATCACCCATGATGGGAGGCTGGTTTTCAGCCTCCCTCTCTACAGCATAAGGAACGTATTCATGGTCCAAACTAAACGTCGTGCAACAAACCATAGGGAGATTCTCTTTGTTGTGGCAGCCTTGCTGCCGGGGCTCCTGTTTTATGGGATTTACAATCTCTACGGCATTGTCATGACCTTCCAGTTCTCTACCTTGGATTGGACGGGTATCAGCCAGAATTCTGGATTTGTCGGGCTTGGGAACTATCTGAAGCTCCTTCAAGATCCCATGATGGGAGTGGCGGTAAAAAACAACTTGATTCTGATGATCACCTCCATCGTCATCCAGCTTCCTTTCGCACTCCTCATCGCTCTTGCCTTGAACAGCAAAATCAAGGGTACGCGTTTCTTCCGTACCATCTTCTTTCTTCCCATGCTCTTCTCCACCGTTGCAACCGGCATCATGTGGCAGCTCTTCTTCGATCCGATGTTCGGAATCCTTGCCTATGTAATGCAACATGTTGGACTGGGCGATTACATTATCGGCTTCCTTGCCGACGTGCGTACCGCAATGCCTGCAGTCCTGTTCGTCATCTGCTGGCAGTTCATTCCCTTCTACATGATCATTCTCAAAGCAGGATTGACCAACATCTCCACCGAGTTGTATGAAGCAGCCACGATCGACGGTGCAAACCGCTATCAGGCATTCTGGAAGATCACCTTGCCGTTGATGGTGCCCACACTCAGAACCAGTGCAGTCATGTCGATGGTAGGATCTCTTAAATATTTTGATTTGGTCTACATCATGACCGGTGGCGGACCCAGTGGTGCCACCGAGCTCATGGCCACCTATATGTACAAGAAAGGATTCGTGGAATTCAGCATGGGGTATGCCTCGGCCATTGCAGGCCTGATGTTCATCATCTGCTTCCTTTTTGCCTGTATCTTCCTCTATATCACCAGGGTGAGGGAGGCTCATTGATATGAAAAAAGAACCTGTAAGCGATAAACTGTTTAAGGCCGGCATCTATCTCTTTTGCATTGTGGTCCTCATTCTTACCGGCTTCCCTTTGCTGTTTCTGGTATTCAACAGTTTCAAGAGCCTTCCTGAGTATATGATGAATATCTGGCAGCCTCCGAAAAAACTCTTTTTCGGCAACTACAAGCTGGTTTTTGCCCCGACATTTCTGAAATACTTCATCAACAGTCTGATTGTCAGTGTCAGCGGTGTCACCTTGGTTATTCTTGTATCCTCTCTTATGGCTTTTGTGTTTGCCAAGTTCTCCTTCAAAGTCACCAAGGGCATTTTCTTTCTCGTCGTAGCCGGTATGATGATTCCCATCCATACCACGTTGATTCCCATCTACTCGCTCAGTATCAACATTGGTGTGTATGATACACTGTTCGCCCTCATCGGGCCGTATATCTCATTCAATATTCCTGTTTCGGTCTTCATCATGACCCAGTTCTTCAAGGAGATGCCCAAAGAGCTTGATGAGGCTGCCAAGATTGATGGAGGTTCGCTCTTTCTGATCTATCGTAAAATTGTGATGCCTCTTTCCGGTCCTGCAGTCTCGACAGTCGGTGTCTACACCTTTCTGACCATGTGGAATGAGTTTGTCTACGCCCTGGTCATGATCGACACCCGCTCAAAGAAGACGCTTTCCCTCGGCATCCGTGACTTCTACGGCTTCCAGACGATCAACATTCCTGCAGTGCTTACCGCCATACTGGTAGGTTCGCTTCCGGTCCTCATCTTCTATTTTGTAGCTCAGGACCGAGTCATCAACGGCTTGACACAAGGCGCCCTCAAGGGCTGACAAGGAGATATCATGACGCGAGTACAGAATCCAATTCTTAAAGGCTTCAATCCCGATCCTTCCATCCTTAGGGTGGGGGATGACTATTTTATTGCCACCTCGACCTTCGAATGGTTTCCAGGGGTACAAATTCACCACAGCAAGGACTTGGTGAACTGGACGCTCCTTACCCGGCCGCTTGACCGGGTGAGCCAGCTCGATATGAAGGGGTGTCTCGATTCCACCGGAGTGTGGGCGCCCTGCCTTTCCTACGACAAGGGAACTTTCTACCTGCTGTACACCATCGTACATACCAAGGATCACTTCAAGGATACACACAATTACTTGGTTACCGCTCCTGCAATCACCGGTCCTTGGAGCGAGCCGGTCTACATCAACAGTTATGGATTCGACCCCTCGCTTTTCCATGATGATGACGGGCGCAAGTATGTCGTTACCATGTCCACCGATTTCCGTAAAGGGCGCAGCCGGTTTGCCGGCATCCTGCTGGAAGAGTTCGACATGAGGTTGGGTGCATGTGTAGGGAACCCCAAGCTTATTTTCAAAGGAACCGAACTGGGATGGACCGAAGGTCCCCATCTCTACCACATCGGTGAGTACTACTACCTGTTGGTTGCAGAAGGAGGTACCTTTTACAACCATGCAGAGTCGGTGGCACGTTCGAAGCATATTGAAGGTCCGTACGAGGAGATGCCGGGCAATCCCTTGGTCACCAGCAGGGATAGACCCGACCTTCCAATCCAGAAAGCCGGTCACGCTGACTTGGTGCAGATGCAAAACGGTGAGTGGGCGATGGTCCATCTCTGCGGCCGTCCGGTGGACAAGCACTGTATGCTTGGACGGGAGACTTCCATCCAGAATATAGTCTTCGATGAGGACTTGTGGCCGAGGATCAAGGGTGGCGGCAATGCTCCACGAGCTTTCTTTGAGTCTCCATTTGATGCAACCCCTGCAGGTCCGGTTGATATTCACTACTCGTTCGATCAGGACAAGCTCCCTCTGGATTTCCAGACACTGCGCATACCCCTCGCAGAGGACACCCTTTCACTGAAAGCGCGCAAGGGGTATCTGCGTCTGTATGGCAAGGAGAGTCCGAACTCCACCTTCACCCAGGCCTTGGTAGGGCGCAGGCAGCAGGCTTTCAGGTGTATTGTCACCACCAAAGTCGAATTCGATCCCTCCTGGTATAAACACATGGCTGGTCTTTCCTATTATTACGGGACCCGTCAGTACTACTACCTGAGGTTCAGTCATGACGAGGCTCTTGGCAAGGTGGTCTGCATCCTCAGTTGCGACAACGGCAAGTATGACGAACCATTCGAGCCGGTTGCGCTGGGAGAAACGACATCGCTGTATCTTCGCATAGAGACCGACTACGGAATTGTCAGGTTTTTCTACTCCTTGGATGGAGAGCGGTACATCCAATACGGACAGGACAGTGATGCACTGCGCATCAGTGATGATAGGTTGGACAATACAGCCTTTACCGGTGCATTCTTCACGCTCTCGGCTCAAGATATGACGGGATTTTCCAAGAGCGCGGATTTTGCATTCTTGCACTATACTGAATTGGAGTAAGGAGAAAGTATGGCAGAGAAGAAAGCCCTTTTGTTGGTCGGTGGCTGGGATGGCCACCAACCGGAATTGGTGGCAAAGCGTTTTTCCACGTTTTTGGGAGAATCTGGTTTTGAGGTGCAACTCGAACGTTCTCTTGATATCCTGCAGGACAGGGAGTATCTGTTCAGCCTCGATTTGTTCATACCCATCTGGACGATGGGGGAACTGCACTCCAAATTGACCAACCATCTTGCCGATGCAATCGGCAGCGGAGTCGGAGTGGCAGGATGCCATGGTGGCATGTGCGATGCGTTTCGCACCAACGTGCTTTGGCAGTTCATCATGGGAGGCAACTGGGTAGCACACCCTGGCTCCGATGGCGTGCCGTATCGGGTGCACATCAAGCACAGCTCAAGTGAACTGACGCGGGATGTGCAGGATTTTGCTGTCTGCAGCGAGCAGTACTACCTGCATGTCGACCCCGCCGTGGAGGTCCTTGCCACTACTACTTTCCCCACCGTCGATTGGTACCATTCCACCAACGGAGTCGTACAGATGCCTGTCGTCTGGACAAAGAAGTGGGGATACGGTCGGGTATTCTACAACTCCTTGGGGCACCACGATGATGTCTTTGACATTCCTGAGGCTTGGACATTGATGAAACGCGGCCTCTTGTGGGCTGCCGAAGGTAAACGGATTGCTCAAGAGCAAGGTGTGAGCATTGATCGATTTGCAAGTGATAGGAAGATGTTCTGATATGAAAAAACTGAGAGTAGGAATTATTGGAGTCGGGAAGATCAGCGGTATCTACTTGGAAAACCTGACCAAGATGTTCAGCTCTGTGGTACAGGTGGTGGGTGTGGTCGATCTGCTAGCTCAGCGTGCAGCCGAAATAGCGCAGACGTTCAAGATACAGCAGTATGCAGATGTGAAGGCCATGCTGGCGGATCCCGAGATTGACTTGGTGCTCAATCTTACCACGCCGCAGAGTCATTACAGCCTTTGCAAGCAAGCCCTTGAGGCGGGCAAGCACGTCTATGTGGAAAAGCCGCTCTCCCTTACTGTTGAACAAGCCTCCGAGCTTGTGGACTTGGCCTCCTCAAAGGGTCTGATCCTCGGAGGGGCTCCTGATACATTTTTGGGAGCAGGCATTCAGACCTGCCGAAAGCTCATCGACGATGGTTGGATCGGAAGGCCGATTGGAGCCTCTGCCTTCATGATGAACCATGGTCATGAGAGCTGGCATCCTGACCCGGAATTCTATTACAAGCAAGGCGGCGGGCCATTGTTTGATATGGGCCCGTACTACATCACCGCCTTGGTGAATCTCCTCGGTCCTGTCGACTCGGTGACCGGTTATGCACAAAAGAGCTTTGCAACAAGAACCATAACCAGCGAGCCCAAGAAAGGGGAGGTCATCGATGTGGATGTTGCTACCCATGTCGCAGGAGTCCTGCACTTTGCAGGTGGGGCGGTAGCCACCCTGGTCACCAGTTTTGATGTATGGCATCATAGCATGCCCCGCATGGAAATCTACGGCAGTGAAGGCTCCTTGCAGGTTCCCGACCCCAATACCTTCGGTGGTCCGGTGCTCTTTTGCACCAAGGGTACAAAGGAGTGGAAGGAGATTCCCCTGCTCTTTGACTATGCTGAGAACTCCCGTGGCCTGGGTGTTGCAGATATCGCCCTTGCTCTTGCCGATACAAAGAAACACCGGGCAAGCGGTGAGCTTACCCGGCATGTGGTCGAGGTGATGTGCAGCCTGCTCGCTTCTGCAGAGAATAAACGGCAGGTTGCCATCAAGCATACCTGCCAAAGACCCTTGCCTAGGTGATGGTCTCGAAGATTCCCTTTTCCTTGTTCTTGCGGCAGTTGTCCCAGTTGAAAATTCTCCCGCTCATGGTCAGATAGACCCCGGGCGGGAGCAGCTGGACTGATGCAATCGCCGTTCCAAGATTGAAGACTGCATCCGAGCCCTCGAGAGAGTAGGGGATCATGGCGCCGGTGAGAACGACCGTTTTTTTACTCTCTTCTCCCAACGTCTCAGCGATCACCTTCGCCGTATTGCACATGGTGTCGGTGCCGTGCACAACGATAATCTTGTCTTCGGCACTATGCAGGCAGGTTTTCGCCACTTCATGACGTTGCTCCTCGGTCATGTAGAGACTGTCCACCGCCAGCGGGCCTTCCAGGTGGACGGTCAGAGTGCAGCGTGACTGGCCAAGGATCCTCGGCAGCTGCGATTCGCGGAACGTGAGCTCGCCGCTGATCGCATCGTACTGCTTGTCGAAGGTGCCCCCGGTTGTAATGATTCGTAAATCTTGTGCCATGGTATGATCCTCTTATGTAAGAATCTTGGTATGTGAGTCATCTCCGCTGTCCTCGAAGACAGTGAACTCTTCCACCCTGAGCTGGTAGGTGTCTCCTACCTTGCAGGTATCGAAGCTTGATGGTTCGGCTATGACGCGGATCTGCTCCCCCCCGAGATCGATGCGGCAGTCATTGACATCGCCCAGATAGAACTTGCTGAAGAGCGTTCCAGTGAAGTCTCCCTTTATTGAAACGAAGCGCAGGTTCTCCGGTCTGATGCCTACCACCACATCGCCTTCCAACGGTCCTTCATACGGCAGCTGCTGCCCCGATTTCTTCAGGGTGAGGATCTTGTCCTTGCTGACAGCCTCCAAGAAGTTGATTTTTCCCACAAAATCAGCGACGAATTGGTTTGCCGGGTGACGGTAGATTTCCGTAGGAGGCCCGATTTGCTGGATGATTCCCTTGTTTATGACGATGACGCGGTCGCTCATCGTCATGGCCTCCATCTGGTCATGGGTGACATAGACAACGGTGATGCCCAGCTGTTTCTGGATATCCTTGATCTCAAAACGCATTGAGTCGCGCAGTTTTGCATCGAGGTTGGAGAGCGGTTCATCCAACAGCAGCAACTGAGGTTTTGCCACCAATGCCCGGGCCAGGGCTACACGCTGTTGCTGTCCTCCCGAGAGTTGGCTGGGGATGCGTTGGGCGTATTGGGAGAGATGGACGGTTTCCAAAACCTCTTCGACCAAGGTCTTGATCTCCTGCTTGTGCATTTTTTTCATCTTCAGCGGATAGGCGACATTCTCAAATACCGTCATATGCGGCCAGACAGCGTAGGACTGGAATACCATGCCGATATCCCTTTGTTCGGGGGGAACGAAATTCTTGGTCGAACTCACCTCCCTATCACCGATGTAGATCTCCCCTTCGGTGGGTTTTTCAAAGCCCGCGAGCATCCGAAGCATCGTGGTTTTGCCGCACCCCGAAGGGCCGAGGAGGGTTACGAACTCCCCGTCGGATAATTCGGCATTGAAGGAAGAGAGGACCACTACCTCTCCAAAAGCTTTTTTAACATCCTTGATGAGTATGCTGGACATCATGTACCTCGTTTAGATTGAGAATTCACCGTCGGTAAGCTTGTTCAACAACCAGTTGATCCCGAAGACGGTGAACAGGATCGCAGTGGCCAAAGCGGAGGCGGTCTGCTGGTTATGATAGGTCTGGTAGGTAAACAGCTCATACCCAAGCGTCTTGGTGTTGGTTGAATAGAGCAGGGTGGACATGGTCAATTCATAGAAGCAGGGCATGAAAATCAAGAACCAACCAGCCACCAAGGCGGGGGCGATCAGCGGCAGGGTGACGTTTTTCATGCTCTTCAGCCATGATGCCCCCGATATCTGGGAGGCCTCTTCCAAGGATGGACTGATCTGCGTCAGGGCACTTACCACTGTACGCATACCCATCATCATGTACTTGATCATATAGGCGATGACCATGATGGTCAGGGTATTGTAGATGTTGATGCCGAACTTCCCGCTCATGGACATGATCAACGAGAGGGCGATGACGACACTTGGTGTTCCACTTCCCACCGTGATCATGAAATCTGGGATTTTCTTACCCTTGATGTTGGTCCTCACCAGCAGGTATGCCATCATGCAGGAGATCAGAAGACCGAATGAGGCTGCCATTATTGCGGAAATCAAGCTGTTTCTTGCAGAGCTGAGGATGGATTTTCGGGTGAAAATACGTTCCCAATACCGCCAGGTGATGTTTCCCTCGGAGAATACCGATTCACCGAGGTTCACCGTGATGCTGGAAAGGGCAACAGTCACAAAGGGGATGATGACCACGATCAGGGCGAAGGCGACAACCACCAAAGTGATGGGAATTCTCCACCTTCCCAGGTCCACGATATT
>NZ_DJGW01000100.1:0-501 GCF_002432845.1 Sphaerochaeta sp. UBA5836 | reverse complement strand
AGGGCTGCCGCAACGATGGAAGGGAGCATCATGGGAAGGGTGATGGTACGCAGCGTAGTCAGAGGGCTTGCCCCAGAGATTCGTGAGGCCTCCTCCAAGGATGGGTCCATCTTCTCCATGGCGCGGCTGATGGTGATGAAGGCATACGGGTAGTAGAATCCGGTCAACACCCAGATCAGGCCTCCCATGGTATAGATATCAAACGGGGCGGAGCCCAGGTTGAAGATTTTCATGAGAAACATATTCATCGACCCGACAGTGGGATTGAGCAGGCGCATCCAGGCCATGGCTCCAACGTAGGGAGGCACCATATAGGTGGCGACGAAGAGGGTGCGGAAGAATTTTTTCCCGTAGAGATTCGTCCGTCCTACCAGCCATGCCAACGGAAAGGCTATGAGGACTCCAAAAATCATCGAGAAGGAAGCAGCTATGACGGTATTGGTCAAAGCTGACCAGTTCAGCGGGTAGGTGTATACACGCTTGAAAGCCTCAAGTGAGAAC
>NZ_DJGW01000067.1:0-5145 GCF_002432845.1 Sphaerochaeta sp. UBA5836 | reverse complement strand
GCGTAGTTCTACGGACTAACACAATAGATTTGAAGATTCGAAAAGATTGAACCAAGACGTTTCTCAAGGTAAGGACCCTATCGGCTCATGGGTTTTTGTTGACCGTTGGAGTCGGCTTTCGACCTCATCACTTGTCTTTTCGATGTTGTCGGGCATTACGATAATGGCAGTCACACACCGAACCACCTGACCCAAGGGTACTTTCTCGTGTAAAGATAGTATTCGTCCATTTTGCCATACTGTAATCATACGCACACATTGCCGGAGTAATTTCTGAAATACCGAGGGTACGGAACAAGTAGTGGATACCACAACGATCAAAGATAGCGTCAAAGGTATCAAGCGACTCCCCTGAAAAAAATCTGAATCTCCACGAGTAAGGATTATCTGAAAGCTGACTGACTTCTGCCTGCTTCGCAAGGCTCTTTTGGTATTTCTCTGAATAATAATTGATACTTCTCAGGTAAATACACATAATACGGCTATCGTCCATGGCTGTGCCATAATATTCCTTCATTTTCTCGCACGACGGTTTCGAGTCAAGACTAAGATATATAGCGGCAATCTGTACGGCACTGATCAGATTGAGAATGAGAACATCATTCTTGCCAAACGGCGGTATGACTTTGATGATAGACCTATACTTCTCTCTCACCTTTTTCATAACCGCTTTATTGTCTGATACTCCAAGAATCGGCAGGTGCTTTTTCAAGGTTGGTGCAAACAGTACCCACATCGCTTGAGTGATTAATCCATTTTTCATTTTACATATTTCCTTCGCATGCTTTTAAGCCTTCTTATCAGTTTCACAAGCTCATACCAAAGCACCGATGCTGCAGCAAGACCGAGTGCTGTAAGTACCTGCATTCCACTCAGTGGGGCAAGCTTAAGATAGGCGGAAAAGGGAGTGTAGAGAATTATGGCCAACAACGCCAGCGTTCCAAAATTCACGGCCCACATAACACGATCCTTGACGAGCTGTTTCGCCGAATGGTAAGCAAAGTCATGATTGGAGCTGTTGACCTGTACCAAGAACAGATTTGCCAACATGATTACGGCAAGACCCATCGCGCGAGCTTCTGATGCATTGGCAGAGTTACCTGCAAGGGTGACAAAATACGCGCCAAAGGATGTGGCAAACACAAATATGCCTTGCAGTACACTCTTGCCCAGCAATCTGCCGGTGAGTAACTTCTCCTTTGGGTCACGGGGTGCACGATCCATCACATCTTCCTCCGCAGGCTGTCGCTCCAAAACAATGGAGCAGGTCGGGTCAATCAAGACCTCCAGCAACACCACATGCAACGGTAAGAGCATCAGTGCAGTGGGACTTATCCCCAGAAGCGGAGCCAACAGGGAGGCCGCTGCAATGGGGATATGAATGGTGAACACATAGCCAACCGCCTTACGGATGTTGTCATAGATACGCCTCCCGTCGCGGATAGTCTCCACTATGGTGGTAAAGTTGTCATCCATAAGAATAAGATCGGAAGCTTCGCGCGAGACCTCGCTGCCGCGCTTGCCCATGGCAATGCCGATGTCAGCGTATTTGAGTGCTGGAGCGTCGTTGACGCCGTCGCCTGTCATGGCTACAATCTCGCCGTTCTCCTTGAATGCTTTTACAATGCGCATTTTATGTTCAGGAATGACGCGAGAGAAGATGGAAACAGTCTTCACTGCTTCTTGTAGTTCTTCTTCGCTCATAGCTTCAAGCTCTTCGCCTGTGATAATGTTATCGCTACCTGGTATGCCAATTTTTCTGGCAATGGCGGAGGCAGTGATCCCGTTGTCGCCGGTGATCATGACCACACGAATACCTGCTCGGTTGCAAACAGCGATATCCTCTTTGACACTCTCACGGGGAGGGTCGGCAAGCCCCACCAGACCCAGCAGAGTCAGACGGCAGTCAGTAATGGCGGCAGGAATAGCTGATTCGTTTTCAGGCTTGGCTGTTGCAACGGCAATGACCCGCAGTCCCTGGGAGGATAGCGTTTTGATCTGTGATTCAATAGCAAGCCGTTCCTCTGCTGCCAACTCACAGATGGTCAATATACGTTCAGGGCTGCCCTTGGCTGCAATAATCAGATGCCCGTCTTTGCGCCAGACATGACCCATCATCTTCAACTCATTCGTAAAAGCATACTCACTGACAAATTCGTTGGAGAAGAGGCTTTCTTTGGTAATGCCGTGTTCCTCGCAGTAGCGGAGCATGGCTTTTTCCATAGGATCATACGCATCAGTTTCACAGCCTAGGCCCATGGTCTCCACCAAATCGTGCTCTGTACTACCACTTGTCGTCCAGACATTCTGTACGGTCATTTGGTTCATTGTGATGGTGCCGGTTTTATCTACGCAGAGAACGGAGACCGCTCCAAGTGTTTCCACACTGGGCAGCTTGCGTACAAGTGAGTTTTTTTTAGCCAACCGCCATGCACCCATGGAAAGGAACACGGTAAGAATGACCGGAAATTCTTCCGGTATCATGGCCATGGCCAGCGTAACGCCGGAAAGGATACTTTCAATCAGACGATCCACAAATGCATGATCGGGAATATTGAACCATGTGAACACCGCTACCAGAGCAAAGAGCACTCCCGCAATAATTGCACAGGTCTTTACAAGCTTGCCTGTCTGTTTTTGCAGCGGTGTGTCCTCATTGGGAGCAGCAATCACTCCAAGGCCGATTTTCCCGTATTCGGTCTGGGCGCCTATCGTATCGACCAGCACAACAGCGTTGCCCTGGGTAACGAGAGTGCCCGCATAACAATAATCCTTGCGCCAATAATCCTTTGTCGGCTCAGTGCTTTCCGTAGGAGTTTTCCAAACGCCTTCTGCCTCCCCAGTAAGGGAAGATTCATCCACGCATAAATCTGCGCAACGTAGGACTACACCATCTGCTGGGATCTTCACTCCCTCGTGAATCATCAGGAGATCTCCCGGCACCAAATCAACGCTGGCAATCCGTTGTTCCTTGCCGTCACGGATAACGGTGCAATGGGGAGCAGACAAATCCTTTAATGCGTTCAGGGTTTTATCGGTTTTCCATTCTTGGATTACATCAATACTGATGATGCCGACGACGAAAATGAGCATGATAGCGCCGTCTCGTGGTTCTCCAAGCAGAAAATAAATAATCGCAGCGACTATGAGCAGCAAGAACATCGGCTCACAGATGATATGAAAGACTTTTTTGAAAAAGCTTTCCTTTTTCTGCTGCGTCAGCTCGTTCTTACCGTACTGTTCCTGTAATCGTTTTGCTTCGACAGAGGTTAGCCCTGTCATGTTTGGTCGGTAGGTTGTCATAAAAGAATCCCCCATTTCACATTGCCATTGGCAATGCGGTGTTGTGATTTCTCTTTTGACACTCCATTTGAGGTCGCCTGTTCCATAAGGCAAAAAAATGGCACACCCATGGAACATACAACTGTCCCACAAATGTGCTTGCTAGCAATTTGCTGCCGTTGTTAAACGGCCCGGCCCCACGCCCGCTTCCGGGCATCGCCTGCTCAGTTTGTACTGTTGATCTCACATCCTGAAAAACAGGAATGTAATGCAGTGCAAAAAGACTTTTTTAAAAAGTACACGACGATGTACAGGTTGTCAATCATCCAGCTACTCAGATCAGGGCAATAAACTGTTATTTCCCGATAAATTAACGATTGGTTGCAGGAGAGCCGGGGCACCCCCATCAATCTGTTCCCAGTTCTGTACCCAAGAACCCCTATACGCATATATATGCGCATAGGGACATGCCACGCCGACCTTATCCCCCTCTATTATTGGTATTCATGGCAAATGATATTTTAGGAACATGGGAACAGATGCAATCCAGTTCCTGAACATAGCGCATCCATTAAGGAATCGGCAAGGAACAAGGCAGGATGAGCTGTTCTGCCTATTCGAATCAAATCCACCATTTCTCCCACGGACTATTGATTATCTCCCATGATATGGTACTATATGGGAGAAAAAGAACAATGGTGGGAGAAAGATGCGCGAATTTGATTATGTCCGGCTGAAAAAGAGCTCCTGGGACAACGAGGTGCTTTCGCTCGTTGCTCAGATTCGCGAGCACAAGGGAAAACAGGAGCTGTATCTCAGGCTGAAACCGGTAGAGTTGAAACGCTTGATCGAGGTGGCAAAAATCCAGAGCACCGACAGCTCGAACAGAATCGAGGGCATCGGAACCTCGAATGCACGGATGCGGGACTTGGTCAAGGAAAAAACTACACCCCGCAGTCGTGATGAGCAAGAAATTGCAGGCTATCGTGATGTCCTGAAAACGATCCACGAGAGTTACGAGCACATCCCGCTCAAGGGTGATGTAATCCTGCAATTGCACAGGGATCTATTGGCATACACGGGCAAGACCTTCGGTGGTAAGTACAAGAATACACAGAACTACATCAACCAGACCCATGCCGATGGAAGTTCCTTCACCAGATTCACTCCGCTTGAGCCGTTTGAGACACCGATGGCGGTGGATGCGATCTGCGCAGGTTATCGGCAGGCACTGGATAACCAGGTAGTCGATCCGCTGATACTGATTCCGATATTCATATGCGACTTTCTGTGCATCCATCCGTTCAATGACGGCAACGGACGTATGAGCCGGCTTCTCACTATGCTGCTCTTGTACCAGAGTGGATTCATCGTCGGCAAGTATATCAGTATCGAGCAGAAGATTGAGAGGACGAAGGATACGTACTATGATGTATTGGGGAAGGTCTCCAGCGGATGGCAGGAGGGTTCGAATGACTACACATCCTTCATCAAGTACTTTCTTGGGATTGTCCTGAACTGTTATCGGGATTTTGAAAGCAGGATTGGCTCGGTCGACCGCAAGAGCAGCCCATATGAGATCGTGCGAAAAGCTGTTGAGGACACCTTGGGCGTATTCACCAAGGCCCAGATTCTCGAGCTTTGCCCCAGTATCGGCAGCTCCTCAGTGGAGGCTGCTCTCAAGCGCCTCAAGGAAGAAGGCTTCATACTCAGCCAAGGCAGCGGAAGGAGCACTACGTATGTTCGGAATCCCGATAAACTGCCTATGTATACGTGAGAAAGGCCAGCCATTGCGGCGGAGGTATCATTTGATGGATGAGTTTGATAATCTGTTGAACATAACAAGTGAGAAAATTAGGTAAC